>JAMDBA010000077.1 GCA_023484365.1 Patescibacteria group bacterium | reverse complement strand
CAGAGATGTTGTCGGCTAAGGCGATAACAAGCAAGCTGCCGACAATGCTTATTTTAGCGTTAGCGGAAGCATTGAAACCGAAGGAATAAAAACACATGACGTCTGGCTATCGAGTTCAACTAATTTCTTGACAAGATTTTTTGTCTCGTTCGTTTTTATAATCCTTGTTATTTCCCTGCCGATAAAAACCGCGACTATCATCTCAGTGATATACGGATTGGTGGCTTTAGCGATTTTTAGTTATATTATCGCCGACACAAAGAAACTTAATCCTGTGCGCGCTATAGTTGAGCATCTTTTCATAGCTATTATCATAATTTTCCTCAGCCAGTTATTAGGAGGGTGGATTATCCGCCGCTATTCTTAACTAATAGCCTTAATTCCAGACGCCGGGGAAAAGCAGTTTTGCCCACGAACAGAATTACAATGCTGGAATGCTTAAATAATATAAATGACGGCAATGATTAATTTTTCGGAATTTAAAAGGCGGCTAATAGCCGCCTCAGGTTTATAATAAAGGGAATATTTTTTGAGCAAAAAATAATTTAACCTGTTTCTCTAATTCTGCCGTATCCATATCGCCGCCGTTTTTAATCACCCAATCAGCCCGACCGCCTATTTCCTCAATATAAGTCTCGGTTTTTACGTTGTCCTGCTCGCGAAATTTTTCAATTGAAATTTCCGCCTCCCCTTCTCGCTGCCTTATTTTAGCGCGAGCAAAGCGAGTGTTAAAATCTGATTTAATATAAAGAATTAATCCCCTTTTTTCGGGAATGCTCCTTATCATATCTTCGTCCGCCAACCAACGAACTCCGTCGGCAATCACTATTTCCGCCTTATCTTTTATAAGACGGTTATAAATTGCGCCGGAAAGAGCGTTTTTACCAAAAGCGTTTTCGGCGACCATCACTTGCGACATTTTTTGTAAATTATCGCGGTTGACTTCGATATTCCAAAGCTTAAGCGTTTCCTCGAGAACATCACGAAACCTTTGCCGGCTCGCGGTCAACTTCATGATCTTTCTCCGATTTTCAAGATAATCATCCTTAAAATAATCAACCCAGCTTTTCGAGCCGCGGGCAATTTTCATTATGATATCCCCGACCGTTTCTTTTCCGGCTAACGGTTTGCCGGTTAAGCCAATCACAGCTTTCATTTTTCTCCTTTCGGCAACGCTTTTATAAATACAGCGAAGCGTTTTATTTTTAAAATTCTAAATCAAGGATAGCTAATGCCAAACATCAAGTCAATGTTTTATAATGCTTGACCCGAAACGCTATTTAGAGCTATAAATAAAATAGCAATTCAAAACTAGAGAAGGAGAGATTATGCCTATAATCGCGATAAGCGGTTTGGTTGGCTGCGGAAAAACAACGATTGGAAAAAGATTGGCTAAAAATCTTGGATATAAATACCATTACACAGGCGGAATTTTTAAAGAAATGGCGCAAAAAGCAGGGAAAACCATTAACGAATTTTACGAAGAAATAAAAACCAATCCAGCGCTAGAAAAAGAAATAGACGCTCAGCAGGAAAAATTGATGACAGAAAATGACAATCTTGTTGTTGAGGGCAGAATGGCGCCGTTTTTAAGCTGCGGACCGCACAAGATTAAGATCAATATTAAAATCACGGCATCGCTTTCAGAATTGGCAAACCGGCTGGCAAAACGGCCGGAAAATAAAAGCCGAAACATCAACATAATAAAAAAAGAGGCTAGCCAGAGGATGGAAACAGAAAAAGAGCGCTATCGCAAACTTTACGGCATAGAAGATTATCTGGCCGACAAGCACTTTGATATCGTGATAAACACAACCAATCTCAACGCTAATAAAGCGTTTAAAGAAACCCTCGAGAGAATAGAATCTTTTATTAGAAAAAAGCAGGGCAAATAAGCCCTGCTTTAAATTTTAAATATTTTTTTTAAATCCAATGCAACTCTTTAATTCTTTGGTAAGCGCCCAAGTAAGAAACGAGATTTCCCATGAAATTTTTAGGCGGTTTATATAATGTCCTAACTGCCGGCCTGCGACTAGAAGGATAAAATATTTCGTAAGCGCCCCCAGCTTCTTTGAAAAGTTTTACCTCCCCTAAGAGATCAGCGATCGCCTCTTTTTTATATCGCGATCGGACCAACTCGTCCGAATGACCAAGAGCAATTTTTATTTTAACCTGAATATTTTGGAAAGTCAGCCAAGGCCAAATATAAAAATTGTGATATTCCTGATTGCCGATTATTTTTAAAAGCTTCATTAATCGATCTTTAGGATAAGACGGATAAAAATTCCTCAATCCCGAAACTGTTTTTAATTTATCGTTAAAAGTTTTTTGAACTCTTACGCATTCTTCGGCGTTTAATAAATAAAGCGAACCGAAAATGGAAGCGGCGGCGTCTATTCTGTTTGATTTCTGTTCGGTCCTGAAATACGCTCCTTCGCGATTGTATAATTTTTCCAAAATGCTATTTCTCGTCTCTCTGAATTTTTCACCGTAAATTTCGGCGTCCCTTTTTTTGCCGATCTGAAACGAAATAAAACTCATAAGCCTTAACGCCCTAGCCCACAATATATTAATTCCGCCAAGTTTCCCGCCGCGCTTAACGCTATCAGCCCAATCAACATTTTTCGATTCAAACGAAGCCAGGCCGTCCCCCTTATCAACTTTGCATTCGAAATAATTAATCGCTTTTTGGAGTTTGGTAAAATTTATTTCGGCGAATTCCCTTCCTTTAGCAGACACGATAAAAAATTCTCCCACGGCAATAATTACAGCGGGAATAGTGTCTTCAGCATTCAAGAAATCTTGCCCTTTATAAACAGGGCGTTCTTTTCTGCCTCTAATCACATTTTCCATAAAAACGAAAAGCGGCTTAGCAAGCCAACGCAATCCCGGCGCAAGTTTTAAAAGCATATATTCTCTTTCTACTTTTAGCGGTATCGCGCCATCGGTTTTCTGATGAGAAAAAATCGTTTTAAGAGAATCCTCAACCGCCTCGGGTTTGCCAGCGATAAAATAATTAGCTGCCGCATGAGCAAAATCCCGCGACCAAAGCTGATTGTAGAAATTATCATCAGAATCAGCGGACGGAAAAATTCCAAAACCAGGCGAATAATTATGCGCAAGCAACTTTTCTGATTGAAAAGCAAATTCGCTCAGCAAAACATTATCTTCTAAAGACAGCTTTAAAGGCTTAAGTTCGCTCCCCCTGCCGGAACTCATCGCTCTAATTAATCTTAGCGATCGTCCATTATCGGCTAATTTTTCCATTATATTTTCACCTCTTTTTTTTACGCCAGCTGGCGAATTTCAAATATCTGCCTAAATCCTATCATTTTTACAATTGAGCGCAAACAATTAAATCAATAGTTGTAATTAATTTATCGCCGCATTCACTATTAAAACATATTCCCCTTTTATATTTTTTGCGTCTCCCTCTAATTTATTTAAAACATCGTCAATGGTGCCACGATAAAATTTTTCAAAAATTTTCGTCATTTCTTTCGCTAAAAATATCTCTCTATTTCCGCCGGCAGCCTCGCTTAATTCTTTTAAAGTTTTAATAAGCTTATAAGGCGATTCATACAAAACAATCGGGCAATCGTAATTTTTTATTTTTTCAAAAAATTTTTTCCTTTTTTTTGGCGGCGGAAAACCCATAAATAAAAAATTACTATCCGTAAAACCGCAAACGGAAATAGCGGCCGCCAGCGCGGAAGAGCCAGGAATCGGGATTGTCTTAACCTCGGGAAAATCTTCTATAATTTTTCTGATCAAGAATTCGCCGGGATCGGAAATTCCGGGCGTGCCAGCGTCGGTTACTAAAGCCAAATTTTTTCCTTCTGATAACAAATTTTTAATTTCCTGAATTTTTCTGAGATCTGAAAATTTATGGTAAGAAATCATCGGCTTTGAAATTTCGTAATGAGCTAAAAGATTTTTGGTGACACGGGTGTCTTCGGCTAAAATAAAATCCACGCCCTTCAGCGTTTCTATCGCTCTTAATGTGATGTCTTTTAAATTGCCTATCGGCGTAGCGACGATAAAAAGAGAACCCATTGTTTATCTCTTGCCGCCAGCTTTAATTTTTTTCTCAGTCTCTAAAACAGTAATAATCATTTTTAAAACCGAGTCGGGATTTAACGAGATGCTGTCAATTTTGTTTTTGACCAAGAATTCAACCATTTCCGGATAGTCCGAAGGGGCCTGGCCGCAGATTCCGATTTTAACTCTCGGTTTGGCGCGATGAGCTTTATCAATTGCTTCTTTGATTAGCCTTAAAACCGCCAAATTTAATTCCGAAAAACTGCCAGCAACCGTTTTAGAATCTCTATCTATCCCTAAAGTCAATTGAGTCAGATCGTTTGAGCCGACAGAAAAACCGTCAAAAAGCTTGGCAAAATCTTCGGCCAAAATCGCATTTGAAGGGATTTCAACCATTTGATAAATTTTCAAGCCGTTTTTGCCCCGTCGCAGGCCATTTTCTTCCATGATTTTGAGCGTCCTTTGCGCCTCGGTCAGAGTGCGAACAAAGGGCAGCATCACGATTAAGTTGGTCAAGCCCATTTCTTCTCTGACTTTTTTAATCGCCTGACACTCCAACGCAAAAGCTGGGGCGAATTTCGGGTCGCTATAGCGCGAAGCGCCGCGCCAGCCAATCATCGGATTTTCTTCGTGAGGTTCAAAAATTTTTCCTCCCAGCAAGCTGGAGTACTCGTTGCTCTTAAAATCAGAGGTGCGAACTATAACCGGCTTAGGATAAAAAGAAGCGGCGATTCTAGCTATACCATAAGCTAACCTGTCAACATAAAACTCAACCTTGTCGTCATATCCTAAAGTTTGCTCGTTAATTTCGGCAATAAGCTTTTTGTCTTTAATTTTTTTAAAATTCAAAAGCGTAAGCGGATGAATTTTAATGTAGTCGTTGATTATGAATTCTTCTCTCGCTAAACCGACTCCGTCGTTAGGAATGAAGGAAAAACCGAATGCTTTTTCCGGATCGCCCACGTTCATCATTATCTTGGTTTTAGGCTTTTTTAAGCTCTTTAAATTTATTTTTTTTATCTGGTATTTTATTTTGCCATCATAAACTTTTCCGACTTCACCTTCGGCGCAAGAAACGGTGACATCTTTACCTGTCTTTATAACTTCGGTAGCGGTCTTTGTCCCGACAACCGCAGGCACGCCTAATTCGCGACTAACAATGGCGGCATGCGATGTGCGTCCGCCGGAATTAGTAACTATTGCCGAAGCAATTTTCATTATCGGCTCCCAATCGGGATCTGTCATTTCAGTAATTAAAACTTCGCCAGGTTTGAATTCGGAAATATTAGATATGCTTTTGATAACCCTGGCCTTGCCTTGGCTGATTTTTTCTCCAACCGCGACACCCTCAATCAAGACCTTCCCTTTATTTTTTAGCAAATAAGATTCGTAAATATAGGGGTCTTTTATTGATTGGACCGTCTCGGGCCGAGCCTGGACTATAAATAACTCATTACTCTGGCCGTCTTTCGCCCACTCAATATCCATCGGCCGGCCATAATGTTTCTCAATCAAAACTCCCCATTTGGCCAGCTGCAAAATTTCCTTATCGGACAAAGCGAATTTTTCCCTATCCTGTTCGGGCGTGGAGATATTTAGCGTAGGCTTTGAACCTTTGTGATAAATTAGTTTTTTAGCTTTCGTTCCTAAACTTTTATCAATTATCGCCTTGTAACCGGATGCCAAAGCAGGCTTAAAAATAATATACTCATCCGGATTGACGCGCCCCAAAACAACATTCTCGCCCAAACCATAAGAAGCGTTTATTAAAACAATATTCCGAAAGCCGCTATCGGTATCTAACGTGAACATAACGCCGGAAGCAGCCAAGTCGGAACGAACCATTTTTTGGACGCCGATGGAAAGATAAACTTTAAAATGATCAAAGTGGCGATCGTGGCGATAAGAAATGGCGCGATCGGTAAAAAGAGAAGCAAAGCATTTTTTAACGGCCATCAACAGGCTGTCTTCGCCGCGGATATTCAGGTAACTTTCTTGCTGGCCGGCAAAAGAAGCTGAGGGCAAATCTTCAGCAGTCGCTGAAGAACGCACCGCCACATCAACGTTGCCGACTTTATATTCTTTGGAAAGCGCGGCGTAAGCCGATAATATCTCTTTTTTTAAATCGGGAGGAATTTTTGCTTTAATAATCGCCTCTCTGACTTTAGTTCCTCTTTTTTCTAAATTATGAATATCGTTAGTGTTTATCCCTTTTAAAATTTCTTTTATCGTTTTATCAAGATTATTAAACTTCAAAAAATATTTGTAAGCAGCAGCCGTGATGGCAAATCCGTGAGGGACTTTAATTCCTTCTGGCGTTACCTTCTGCCACATTTCTCCTAAATTAGCGTTTTTACCCCCGACTAAACCGACATCCTCTTTAGTTATTTCGTCAAACCAAAGGACCAAGTCTGACTTTTTTTCTAATAAATTTTTCATATTTTAATTATAACTCTTGCCGCTTAATAAAAAAACCCGACGGATGTCAGGTTTAATAAAATTAATTTCGATCATTATAAAAAACATTTAATAGCTTCACGGTAAAGATTCTTGAAAATTCATAACGAAATCAATAAATTCCTGAGGTGGCCGATAGTTGTGAACTTCCACAAAATGGCTTAGAGCGCTGGGCCAGATATATTTGCCATAAATATGATAGTAATAATATTTCTCTTTTTGGCATATTTCGCAGACGCCGTAGCCAAACATTGCAATCTGCTGCGTTACCTTTTGGATTTTATCTATTTTTTCCAAAAACCCACGAGGCACATCGCCTTTATTAAACTTCGTATCTGAATAAACGCAATTGCCAACAGAGATTTTTCCATGTCCTGAATAAATATCAAGGTCCTTCACTCTTAGTATCTCCATTATTCTCTCCTTCTCTTTAAATATCTACTTTAAAGATAGACTGAATAATCGCTTGAGTCAACAACCACGGGCTAAAGCCCGTGGCTTGAGTTCGGATCTCCTCCTCTTGCCATTGCGCTATAATAAGACACATGGTTAGACCTGTATTCTGGAGGAATTCCCATACTATTCATCGTAATCTTTTTCATATTGTTTTCGTTCCTAAATATCGCAGGAGAGTACTTCATAAAGAGCTCGCCCGACGGCTTACTAAGTTGTTTTTTGAGTGTTGTAAAATGAATCGCTGGTACATTCACGAATGCGCCATCCTGCCCGATCACGTACACATGATAATTCAAATACAGCCCGCCGATAACGTGGCTGATACGGTTCGAATATTGAAAGGCGGCAGTTCGAGAGTGATCAGGCAAGAGTTTCCCGAACTTGAGGAGTTTCTCTGGGGCGACAGCTTATGGGCTGATGGCTATTTTTCAGAGACCGTCGGGCGAGCCAACGAGTCCGTAATGCGCGCCTACGTGAGAGCGCAATGGCAAGAGGAGAAACTCGCTAGACCCTCGGCCTAAAGGCCGGGGCTTGCGCCAGGGCTGTCAAACAAAAAATACAACAATAAACGGGTTAAAATAAACGTTAAGATTATTTAAATATCTCCCAAATTCTGTTGTATTTCGCCAGCCTTTCGCCGCGGTTAGGCGCGCCGGCTTTTAATCCGAAAGCATTAACGGCCGCCGCTAAATCGGCCACAAAATCGTCATTCGTCTCGCCGCTCCTATGACTGACTATTACTTTAAGACCAGATTTTTGGGCTGTTTTCACCGCAGCGATGGTTTCGCTAAGAGTTCCAATTTGATTCGGCTTAATAATAACCGCGCCAATACTTGATGCGGCCCGCTTGATTAATTTCTCGTTCGTGACCGTCAAATCATCTCCAACAACGATAAGGTTCTTATTTAAATCGGAAAAATATTTTAAATCTTCGTTTTCAAAAAAAGGATCTTCAATTGAAAAAATATCGTATTTTTTAGCAAGCCCCTGGTATTTCTCAAGCAATTCCCGCGGTGAAAATTTTTCTTTTTCTACTTCGTATTTCCCGTTTTCGTAAAATGAGCCGGCTGCCGCATCCAAGCTCAATCTTATATTTCGACCGGTATTTTTTGCCGCATCGCTTAAAATCTCAAGCGGTTTCTCGATGTCGCCTGTATTTAAAACAAACCCTCCTTCGTCTCCGCCGGCATTAGCCGAAACGTCGCCAAACTCTTTTTTTATAATTTCTCTCGCCTTGTCAAAAATAATTTTCATTGACAACAAGTCTTCGCTAATTGACTCTGACTGAGGAATAATTAAATATTCCTGGAAAGCTAACGGGCTTAAGCTATGCTTTCCGCCGTTTATAATATTAGAAAATAATCTTGGCGCCTTAAGCGAGTTTTTAAATCCGAATTTTTCTTTAAGATGTAAATAAAGCGGTTCTTTTTGAGCTGCCGCCGCCGCTTTCGCCGCCGCGATGCTTATGCCAATAATCGTGTTTCCTCCTAAGTGAGACTTATTCTCGGTGCCATCAAGCTCAATGAGTTTTTTGTCAATTTTATCCTGTTCTTCAACGTCAAAACCGGATAATTCCGGATTGATTAAATCCTGTATTATAGAAACTGCTTTTTTGACCCCCAACCCGCCAAATATCTTTTCGCCATCCCTCAATTCTACCGCCTCCTTCTCTCCTTTGCTTTTTCCAGCCGGGACGCCGAAAATGCCTTTTGAATTTTCTGTTTCAACAACCACCTCTAAAGTCGGCGCGCCGCGCGAGTCTAAGATCTCCCTCCCGGATATTTTTTTGATCTTTGTCATTTTATTCGCTTAGCAGAATCATCAAATCGGAAACATTTTCGTTGGTTGACTGGGTAAAAATTAAATCTTTGGTCTGGCGGAAAAAATTAAAAGCGTCAAAGCGGACAGCGAACTGTTTAGAATTCAGTTTTAATTTTTTGGCTTTTTCGGCTGTTAACTTATCAGCAATCGCGCCGGTTACCGGAATATTATCCTGGCCATCGGAAGCAAAAGAGACAAAAAGCTGGTTGTCTTTTATCCTTGAAAGCATCTCTAAGGTCAGCTGCTGATTTCTGCCGCCTTTGCCGTGCCGCTTAGGAATGGCGGCTTCAGGCTCGCCGGCAAAGATCGCCACTCCTTTAAATTTTACCGATTTAAAAATTTCTATCGCTTTTTTCTGATTTTTTGCAATATCCGAAGAAAATATTTTTGATGTTAAGCCAAGCTCGCCAGCCCTATTTTTCATCGCTCTGAGCGCGTCAAGGTTAGAAACAATAGGGAAATTAAAAACGTTTTTAAAATAAATCGGCTCCTTGGGTGTTTCGCTGAAAGGATAATTTTTTAAGCCGTATTTTTTGGCGATTTTTTTTGCATCATTGACCGTCGTCGGATCAAAATAAGTCGGGCCGGAAGCCACCATATCAAACTGGTTGCTCGGGACATCGGAAAAAATTAATCCTATTACCGTCGCAGGATAAAGCAAGCTCGCCAAACCGCCGCCCTTAAGCCCGGAAAGATGCTTTCTTAAGACGTTTAACTCTTCAATAGGAATATCGCTTTTTATGGAATCTTCATAAAGTTTTTTACCCAAAAAACATTCCGAAGCTGGCCAGCACAGCATAGCCGAACCGCCTCCGGAAACAACCACTATGACCAAATCGTCTTCGCCGGCGCCAGCGGCGATCTCCATTAAATTTTTTGTGATCAAAAAATTTTCTTCCGATGGCGTCGGATGAGTGCCGCTGTAAGTTTTAATAACCTGGCAAACGTTAGGAGCGGCAATATTGCCGATAACCGCGCCGCTGGCAATTTTTTCCCTTAAGATCCCCTCAATCGCCGGCGCCGCTTCACAGGCAACCTTACCGAAACCTATAACGCTTATTTTTTTGAATTTTTTTAAATCAAAATTTTTGTTTTTTATCGTTAATTTGCCCTTTTTTAACTCCAGATTTTTTCTGATAGCCTCTTCTGTTCTAATCGAATCAAGCGCCGCCTCAATTAAACTAAGCGCGATTTTCCGTTGCGGGCTGGCGGCAAGTTCGCTGTAATTTTTGATCCACATAATATTATTAATTATATCATCTTAAAAAATAAAAACTTGGCTTTTGCCGCAGATTTTGACTGTGCTATAAAAATCAAAAGACTACGTCCTGTCTGTTGTTGACATAGTTATAATTTTGATGCATATTCATAATATGAATATGGAATCGCCGAAAAATAGGCCCGACGCCGGCAAAGAAATTGAAAAAACCGCTAAAGAAATAGAGTCAGGAAGAAAAGAAACCGAAGATGGCGAAATAGAAATATCGTGGAGGAAATTTTCCTCCGAGTCCGCAAAGGAATCGGAAAAAAACAACCATGCCGTTATTTTTATGCCAGGATGGGCGGAAAACGCGTCCGACCAATCGCTTGACGGCATAAGTCAGGCCTTTGCCGAAGCCGCTAATTCGCCGACTTATTTGGTATCAACAAATCCTGAAAAGCCGCTTAAAAATCCATTAGAAAAAGAAGCTGAAGCGGTAAGAGGCTTTATTAAAGAAAGCAAAATCAAAGAAGTTATAATCGCGGGCTATTCTAAAGGTGGAGATAAGGCGATAAGCCTCGCCAACCTCCTTCAAGAAAACGACGAGGAAAAAATAAAAATAAAGGGAGTCGTGCTTATGGGACCGGTCGGCCTTTACGAGCAAAAAAGCGCTGAGTTAGCGAAGAATTTCGTCAAAGACGTTATCAATACCCCAAAAACAAACGATTCCGCCAATATCGCCCTGGATTCAATTTTTGATATTTTAGAAGAAGTGTCGCGCGCAGGAATAAAATATCCGAAAATTTTTTTAGAAGATGTTAAAGCGATGGCAAAGTTTAATGAGAAAACCTCCAAAATAAAAGCGCCGATTATCCTTATACAAGGAGCCAAAGACTTGGTTTCTAACCCAGATAAAATCATACCGCCAGGGAAAATAAACAACGAAGAAAAAGAGGGCAAGAAAAAAAATTACGCCGATCCGCGCGAGGAATATTTAAAAAACAATTTATTCCAAAATAGCCCTTATGTAAAAATGATAATTGCCCAAAAAATGGGCCGTCACGCCCTTCCTTTTTTCCGCCCAGAAGCAATAGCTAAATCGGCTATTTATCTTTTAGAGAGATACTACCGAGACAACAAGCGCTAAGCAATCTTCAAGCTCTAAAAGACTTAGCTTCTTTAGTGTGCTACAATTAAATAAATCGTAGCGATAATTTGACGTCGGCTATGATAAACAAATCAATTTTTTTATAAAATGCTTCTAGAATTTTACGGTTTGGAATGTCCTCATTGTAAAAACATGGAACCATTAGTTGCGCGTCTTGAGAAAGAAACAGGTAAGAATTTTGAAAAATACGAAGTTTGGCATAACGCAGAAAATGCTAAAAAAATGGACGGCTACGACAAAGGGCGCTGCGGCGGCGTGCCGTTTTTTATTAACACCGAGACCGATAAAATAATTTGCGGCGAAGCCCCGTACGAAGAAATAGTTCGCTTGAGCGCTTAATATGAAGCAAAATTATCTTGCCATTCCGCTAATAGTTGTCATAGTTGCCCTTTGGAGCGGACTAATAACAAGCAGCGGATTGATTTGGTATAGGACGATTAAACTGCCCTCTTGGACTCCCTCCGGGACGGTTATCGGCATTGTTTGGTCGATTATTTTTTTGCTAAGCGCCGCCTCGGCAATAATCATCTGGAACAAAAAAGCGCGCGGTCAAAGGTTTTGGATAATAATTTTAATTTTTATACTTAACGCTCTTTTAAACATCCTTTGGAGTAATTTATTTTTTTGGCCAAGGTCA
>JAMDBA010000027.1 GCA_023484365.1 Patescibacteria group bacterium | reverse complement strand
AAAACACGATAGTCAACGTGGCTTTATTTGATAAGCTGGACGAAACTTGGGAGCGGCCGGAGCTGGAAAAACTTTACAACCGGCTTTATAACGAATACGAGCTTCAGGACAGGTTTGATGTTTTAAATAAAAAAATGGATTTTCTTTCGGAAAGCAACTCAACGCTGATTAATTTCATTTCCACCCAAAAAAATAATTTTATGGAATTTATCATCGTCGTCTTGATTGTTGCCGAGTTGTTGTTTTATATTTTAGATTGGTTAAAAATATTCCCCCGATAGACAGGGTCTTCCGTAGGTTTTTTGTGGGTAGTCGTGGCATTTTTACCCCGTAGCAAATTTCGCTATAGTTATAAGACGGGCCTATGGTCTAGTGGCAGAACGGTGCATTCGCATTGCACAGACGGCGGTTCGATTCCGCCTAGGTCCACAAGGGCGAAATTTTGCTTCGGGGCGCATTGCCGAGGTGGGGTTCTCCCGACGCGCATTTTAATATTATTAATAAAACAATGAAGTCGGGATCCCGATAGTCATCGGGAGATTCCCCTCAGGTCCACAACGAATTTCTAACGGGGCGAATATTGCGCAGGCAGGGGTTCTCCCGACGCGCATTATTATATTAAATTACGTATATCTATAATTATTATCTATGGAAAAATTATCAAAATCATTTAAGCTTGCCAAAAAGTATCTTGGTAAGGAAGTTAATGTGGTTATAGACCGCCCCTTTGGTTCTAAACATCCAAAACACGGCTTTGCATACGATGCAAATTATGGTTTTATTGAAGGAGTAAAAGCGCCAGACGGAGAGGAATTGGATGCTTATTATCTTGGCGTTCAAAAACCTATCCAATCGGCAAAGGGAATATGTATCGCCGTAGCTCATCGCAAAGACAATGATGACGATAAGTTAATCGTTGTCCCAAAAGAAGTAATTATGTCTGACGAGCAGATTATGTCAGCAATCCATTTCCAGGAGCAATGGTTTGACACAGAGATAATTCGGTAATAATTTGGCGTCAACCGGCTTGGATAAGGCCCGCTAAAATTTATTTACAGCAAAATCAGCTTCGCTCGGGGCGGAGTTTGTCCCGCGCGATGGCGAGCGATAATAAAAGCCCTTTTTCTTTACTATTTTAAAATATTTTGGGAATATTATATTGAAGATTGGATTAAATAAGTATGGCAACAACGCAAAATAACAATATAAAATTTATGGATTTCTGCGCTGGAATTGGCGCGGGGCGTCTCGGGCTTCAAAATTTAGGATTAAGTTGCGTTGGTTTTTCTGAAATTGATAAGCGCGCCGAGCAAACCTATCGAGAGTTTTTTGGTCAAGAAGAAAAAAATCACGGGGATTTGATGAAAATTAATCCAGCCGATTTGCCGAACTTCGATTTAATGATTGCTGGTTTTCCCTGCCAGTCATTTTCTGTTATCGGGCAAAGAAAAGGAATGAGCGATCACAGGGGGCAAATAATTTATGGCTTGATTAAAATAATGAATGCCAAAAATTTGCCTTATTTCATTTTGGAAAATGTAAAGGGTCTAGTAAATCATGAGGGTGGGAAAACTTTAAAAATTATTTTAGAGGAATTAGACAAAGCTGGATATAAAGTTTATCATCGAGTTTTGAATAGTTTAAATTATGGCGTCCCTCAAATGCGCGAGAGGATTTATTTTGTCGGAATAAGAAAAGACCTTGTGAACGGAAATAATTTTGAATGGCCGGAACCAGTTTTCCCGCCCGATATTCAAAATTACTTGATTGACGATGGTGAAATGGAGTTCGACGAAAAAAAGAAAGCTTACGAAACATTTTTGAAATATCTAGATAATAAATACAATAAAGGATTATTCAAGATTGAAAAACTGCTTAAAGACAATTATTTGGTTTTGGACACCCGACAATCAGATTTAAGGTTGTATCGCGATAAAGTTCCGACGTTGCGAACCGGTAGGCATGGAATTTTATATGTCAAAAATGGGAAATTCCGAAAATTATCAGGGTACGAATCTCTGCTTTTACAGGGATTTCCAAAAAATTTAAGCAAAAAAACAAAGGGCAAAATTGCCGATGTTTATTTATTGAGTCAGGCTGGAAATGCTATGACCGTAAATGTTGTCGAGGCTATTGGCGTAAATTTGCTTAATTATATCAATAAATATGAATAAAAAAGATTTAGTAAAACTTGGATCGCAAACCGCAAAGTGCGGATTTAGAAACGAGGATGACGTAGTCAAAAAGTTTAACGATTGGCAAAAAGACGAAGACGCTAAAAAATGGTTGGCGATAATGGGTTATCCCGTTAAAGAAATTGAAAAAGTTGAAGCGATGAAATTGCGTGGCTATAAAACCGATGTTCAGGTTCAGATAACGATTTATCTAAAAAAAGCGATTGCCGCCGAAAATTTGTCTATAAAATTAGTTAGTAATTCTCAGGGTTTTAATCAAATAGACAAAAGGTGGGTAGATAAATATGTTGAGATGTGGGAAATTCCGGCGGATATTACCAAAATTTTGAAAATATTTACTGGCGAAATAACGCCGACAAAATCGGGATTAAAAGACAAGCGAAGGATGTTTCTAAACGAGATGAGCGAAAACGATAAGCGAAAAATTATTGATTATTTTACCAAAAACAAAATTTTGGTCGTTTCCGATATTTTGAAAGGCAGGGGCAAATTTTCGGCGGGTTGGATGTTAGTCGCTTTGGTTGCTAACGGCGCCAGCAGTTGGATTTTGAAATCTATAAATCACGCAATGAACGTTTTTGCCGACGGTCCGGTACGAATCACGAATCAGGGGAGTTTGAAAATCGGGAAAATAACAATGCAAAGAAAAGGCGGAGACGCAGGGCGGGATTCGGCAAAAATGTTACAGTTTAAGATCAACCCCGTTGAACTTTTTAGCAATTAAGTATGCATGGACACGGTGTCAAAACAAAAGCGAAGCGAAATAATGTCTCATGTCAAAAGTAAGGATAGTAAAATAGAGACGCTATTTCGCAAAGAATTATGGAAAAGAGGTTTTCGTTATCGCAAAAATTCCAGCAAGTATTTTGGAAAACCGGATATTGTTTTGCCAAAATATAAAATCGCAATTTTTATTGATTCTTGTTTTTGGCACGGGTGCAAAAAGCATTGCCGCATACCAACGGCTCACAAAAAATACTGGATGGCAAAAATAGAAAGAAATATCATAAGAGACAAAGAGGTTTCAAAATATTACAGAAAACAAGGCTGGGAAATTTTTAGAATTTGGGAACATGAAATAAATAAAAATCAGAAGACAATTAATAAAATTATCAATAATATTAAATAATTACGAATTGCGCGCCAAAGACAAAAGTTTTCATTAGTTTTGATTTCGAGCTAATAAAATCAGCGACTAATTCTGCCGCTCTGCTTTATTGACGAGCTTGGCTTTAATATCGTAAATTATCTATATGAATTCGCCGCGGCAGATAGCTTTGCTTTTTATAATTATTTTTGCCGGTGTTGCGGCTTATCTTTATTTCCCCAGCCATTTTTCCCAAGAGGCGATGGCGAATCAGCTGGCAAGTTTGCTCTCCGGCCAGCCAAAAGCGATAGATTCGCGCGCGAAATCCGCGGATTGCAATTATAACGGCGCTTTACCCGATCACGCCTGCACGCCCGGCGAAGTTTTCCAAAACGCAACCACCGGTCAGATTTGCGTCTCCGGTTATTCTCAAACCGTCCGCAATGTCCCGACTAAATTAAGAAAATCGGTTTTCGCCGAATATGGCTGGCCTTATCCGCAACCATATGGCGCTTTTGAAGTTGATCATTTAATTCCTTTGGCTTTGGGCGGCAGCAACGACATCGCCAATTTATTCCCTCAACCCGCCAAACCCGAGCCGGGCTTCCGAGAAAAGGACGTGGTTGAAAATTATCTTCACGAAGAAGTTTGCGCGGGCAATGTTTCTTTGGACAACGCTCAGGGCGCCATTGCCGACAACTGGCTGGCTATTTATAGCAACCTTTCGCCCGAT
This sequence comes from Patescibacteria group bacterium, assembly GCA_023484365.1. The sequence continues at coordinate 7,766 of JAMDBA010000027.1, read as the reverse complement.
CGGATAGCGCAAATAAAATCCCAATATAAAAATTGGTCGGAATAAAATTTTTATGGCTTTGCATCTTATATTTTTCTTAAGTGTTCTGGCGTTTTTGTCGGGTATCGCTTTCTCCAGCCTTGGTTTGCCGTTTTTATTTATAATTATCCCGGCGGCAGTTTTATTTGCGGCTTTGTTTTATTTTGGCGCCGGCGCCAAAGTTTCAATTTTAGCCGCTGTTATCCTAATTGCGGGGAGCTTTTATTATTTTTGGACGGATTATAATTATCAAAGCTTGGCGGCGCGGTTGCCTCCAAAAGGGGAGACGCAAGGGATGATTGTCAGCGCGCCAAAAATTCAGGACGGCCGCCAGTCTTTTTATCTTAAAACCGCCGCCGGAAAAATTTTGGTTGAAACCGGCGCCGAGCCCATTTATTCCTATGGCGACACGCTTTCGGTTTCTGGCGCTATTAAAACTCCGCCTCAAAGTTATTACGGCAAATACTTGGCAAAAGAAGGCGTCGCCGGAATAATGAACAACCCGCGCGCCAATTTTATTTCTTCCGGAGGCGGCAGCGAAATCACCGCTTCGCTTTTAAAAATAAGAGGCGGCGTTGTTGGTTCGTTCAAAAAGCTGCTTTCTTCGCAAGAGGCGTCTTTTCTTGCCGGTATAACTTTAGGAATCAATAGTGAAATTCCTAAGGAATTAGCGCGAAATCTTTCTTCAAGCGGCCTGCGTTATCTTACGGCTATAGACGGCCTTCATATGGCGATTGTGATTTTTATAATTTCTATAATTTTTCTATATACGCTTCCGCGCCGCTACGCTTTTATTTTAACTTTTATTTTTGTCTGCCTTTTTACCGCTCTAACCGGCTTTAGCGTTTCGGCGGTGAGAGCTTCGCTGATGGCGTTTGTCGCCGCTTTAGCGAAAGAAAACGGGCGCCTGTACGCGCCGCATAACGCCTTGGCTTTAACGGCGTTGATTTTAGTTCTGTTTAATCCGAAAATTTTGGTTTTTGATATTGGTTTCCAGCTTTCTTTCTTGGCTGTCATTTCTATAATTTATTTTATGCCGGTTTTGCGCGATTTATTAAAATTAGACAATTCTTCGGGATTTTTAAAATGGAAAGAATTGCTGTTGATTACTATTTCCGCCCAATTAATGACGGCGCCGATTCTTATTACCCAATTCAAAAATTTTTCACTATTAGGATTTATCGCCAGCGTGCCGGCCCTGATTGTCGTTCCTTACGTTATCGGTTTAGGGCTTTTAATGGGTTTATTTTATTTTATATTTATTCCTTTGGCTTCTGTTATTAGCTTGATAGTGGCGCCTCTTTTAGATTATCTTATTTTTATAGTTAATGTTTTTGCAAAATTCGCGGTTAAGTTTAATCCTGATTTGGGGTTTGTCGGCATGGCGGTCTATTACGGAATTATAGTTTTATTAATGTATCATTTTTACGGACGCCGTTCGGCTAAATTGGCCGTTCAAAATAATTATGAAAGAAAATAAATTTAAATTCGCAATTGGTGTCGCGATAGTCGCGCTCGCTCTTGTCGCCGTTAGCGTTGCCCAAAAATATCAGGGAACCTCCGGTTTTTTGGCTTTTCTTAAAAACGGCCGCCTAGATGTTGCTCCGCTGACCACTTCAAGCGTTATCAAGAATAATCAAGCTTCGCCGGTTTCCAGTCCCGCTTTCAGCCAGCCGTGCGTTTTTGACGCTTCGCTTAAACCGGAAGCGGGTAAAATTATTTTTAAAGAAATCGCCTGGGCGGGCGATAAGGACAGCGCTTCAAACGAATGGTTTTCAATTCAAAAAAATTCTTCCGGAACCCTTGATGTTTCCGGCTATCAAATCATTAATCAAAACCAGAAAATTCAAATTATTTTGCCTCCGAAAACGGTTTTAACAGACGGCAAGCCGGTTTATGTGCTGGCGAGGAACAATAATATTTCCGGCGTTAATCCCGACTTAACTTTTTCCGGCGCCATTAAAAACAGCAACGAAGGATTGGAGCTGTTTGACGGGGATTGCCGTCTTTTAGACGCAGTTTCTGCTAATCCAAATTGGCCGGCCGGCAAAGCGGCGCCGGATTACTTGCCGGCGGAACGCGCCGCCGATTTGTCTTGGCGCGCTTACGGCGATGAGCCGGTATCTAATAATTCGGCGCCGCCTATAGCGGCGAGCTCTTCTTCGCCGGCAGGCGATCTTTCTTTGCGAGACAGCGCTTCTTCTTCCGAGGCGGCATCAGCGCAAACTTCCTCGGTTGTTTTGGCCGAACCGCAGCCGGTTGCCTCAACTTCAAACATTAGCCAGCCGCCGGTTTTGCCAAGCGGCTCGCCGGCAAAAGTTTTAATTAGCGAAATTATGGCGGGCGTGGAAGGAAACAGCAGTTATGAATTTATTGAACTTTATAACGCCGGTTCGCAGGCAGCCGATCTCACCGGCTGGGCAATTAAGAAAAAAAGTTCAAGCGGCAAGGAATCTACTTTGGTGGCTTCTTCTCATTTTCAAGGCGTGATTATTCCGGCTGGCGGTTATTTGCTTTTAGCTAATGGAAGCGGCTACACGGGCGCCGTGGCTGCCGATTTGCTTTGGCCTTCTTCTTATACTCTTGCTTACACCAACAACGGAATAACCCTCTATAACCAAAACGGGGAAGCAGCCGATTTGGCAAACTGGAGCGAAATTCCGGCTGGCAAAAGTTTCTCGCGTTCTTCGTTTAGCGGCGGCGATTTTATAATTACCGACCCCACGCCTCAAAATTCTTCAAGTTAGTTTTTTCCTGTTTCCGCGGCTATGCTATTATTAAATCAATGGAAGATAATGCGAAACCTTGCGCTTGGGTAGTCGCCGTCAGTATGGGTTATGGCCATCAAAGGACGGCCTGTCCTCTAAAATATCTGGCTCCAAACGGCGTTTTTATCAATGCCAACGATTACGAAGGGATGCCGGAGTTAGACCGATCAAAATGGGAAAGCGTCAGGAAATTTTACGAATTTATTTCACGCCTTAAATTTTCGTCCTGGCTGGGAGCTTGGGTTTTTTCAATATTTGATCATTTTCAAAAAATAATCAGTTTCTATCCGAAAGTTAAAAACGAAAGAACAACCTTTGATTTGCAGCAAATTTTTAAATGGCTTAAAGACGGCTGGGGCAAGGATTTAATTGATAAATTAGCCAAAAATCCTATGCCGTTTATCGCTACTTTTTCGGTGCCGGCGTTTATGGCGGAATATTTTAATTATCCGGGCGAAATTTACTGCGTTGTTTCCGATACCGATGTCGCTCGGCCGTGGGTTGCGCTAAATCCCGAAAAAAGCCGGATAAAATATCTGGCGCCCACTCAAAGAGTGGCGGAACGCTTAAAACTTTACGGCGTTAAAGAAGGTAATATATTTTTAACCGGCTATCCTTTACCTAAAGAAAACATCGGCGATAATCTGGAAATAGTTAAATCCGATTTAAGCGAACGGCTTTTGAATCTTGATCCCAAAGGGAATTATTCACGTTATTTTTTGCCTCTTATCCAAAGCTATATCGGCAAGCCGCTTTCAAAATCAGGGCATATTTTAACGCTTTTGCTTTCAATCGGCGGTGCTGGCGCTCAAAAAGAAATGGCGGTTCAGATCGCCGCGAGCCTTAAGAAAAAAATAAAGAACAAAGAAATCCGTCTGATGTTTTCCGCTGGCGCCAGGGGAGAAGTTCGGAATTATTTTGAAAAAGAAGTAAAAAATATCGGCCTGGAAAAAGAGCTCAACAAAGGCGTTTTTATAATTTCGGGCGACAATCTTGAAGAGTATTTTAAAAAATTTGACGCAGCGTTGCGGACAACCGATATTTTATGGACCAAGCCGAGCGAACTTTCTTTTTATTGCGCGTTAGGAATTCCTATCATCATCGCCCCGCCGATAGGTTCGCAGGAAGATTTCAACCGCGAGTGGATTTTAAGGCTGGGGACGGGCATTGACCAGAAAGATCTCAATTACATTGACCAGTGGCTTTTTGACCTTTTGGATGACGGCTGGTTTGCCGGCGCGGCGATGCGTGGTTATATAGAAGCGGAGAAACGCGGTGTTTTTAATATTGAAAAAGCAGTCTGTAATAAGGAATGAGAATTTTAAAATATTTACTCTTTGCCGCGCTGGTTCTTGTTGTTCTTTACGCATTAAGCTGGCAGATAAATTTAAACCGAGGCGCGCCAAATTGGGGAGTTACTTTCAGCGAGGTTTATGCCAAAGAATTAAATTTAGACTGGAAGGCGGCTTACTTGGCGGTTTTAGACGACTTGGCGCCGAAAAATCTTCGGCTTATAGCTTACTGGCAGGATTTAGAGCCGCAAAAAGGAAAGTTTGATTTTAGCGATTTAGACTGGCAAATAAACGAAGCTCAGCAACGGGGAGATTCCGTTGTTCTTGCTATTGGCAGGCGCGTGCCCAGGTGGCCGGAATGCTACACGCCCGATTGGGCGGCAAAGCTGGCTGAGACGGATCAGGAAAAAGAAATTTTAAATTATTTAACGGCCGTCGTTAATCATTATAAAAATTTTCCGTCAATCAAGACCTGGCAGATTGAAAACGAGCCTTTGTTTGGGATTTTTGGCAACTGTCCGCCGCCTAATGAAGATTTTTTAAAAAAAGAAATAAAATTAGTTTCTTCGCTGGACCCCTCTCGCCAAATTATGATAACCGACAGCGGCGAGTTGAGCTCGTGGATGCAAGCGGCGTCGCTTACCAAAGTTTTAGGAATAAGTTTATATCGGATAGTCTGGAGCCCTCAAATCGGCTGGTGGAAGCACCTTTATCCGCCGGTTTATTATTTTTTGCACGCCCAACTCGTCGGCCTGCTTTTCAAAACCCACGTTATTATTTCCGAGCTTCAGGCGGAGCCCTGGGCGCAGAATAATCAATTTATAACGCAAATACCATTTAACGAACAAACTTCTCATTTTACCCCCGCTGATTTAAAAAGTAATTTGAAATTTGCTCAAAAAACAGGCATCAAAGACATTTATATCTGGGGCGTGGAATGGTGGTATTACCGAAAGATAAACGGCGATGGCTCTTATTGGCAAATCGGCAAAGACGCAATAAAAAACGGAAATTTTTAAATGGAGATTGCTGTATGATGAGAAATGTATTATAAATAACAGATAATTTATGTTGATAAATAAATTTGAAAAATTTTTACAGTCAGTTGATTTAAGCGCTTATCGGGAAAAATATAGGCATATTAAGATTGTTGAAATGGATTTACCAAAAGACATACAAGCAATTGCTATGCTCTATGAAATTTATTGGGATAAAAATAAATTTTTAAATTACGACAAATTTTATAAAGAGTATTTAAAAGAATATAAGGCTGAAATTGAATTGTTTAGACAGAAAATTACGATGTGCAAGGATTGTTTTTATCGCGGCTTACCGGCAAGAATTTACCGCACTTGGGCAAGTATTATTACTCAAATCCACGCAGGATACGTCGCCGAATCGGTATTTGGATCAGGAACTGTTTTAATGTCCGCCGAACTTGACCATCAAGGGGCGGACTTTCAGGTTGTTTATAAAAATAAAATTATTAATTATCAAGTTAAAAAAGCTACTTTCAGTAGGGAGGTCAGACAGGCAAAAAAATCCAAAAACCAAATCAAAGGAGAGTTCGTTGATATTAAATACGAAGTTCCAAGCGAGGATTATTTCAAAAATCCGAAGAAAAAAGACGGCGAGTATAAATTGCCTTATTTAAGATTTATAAGGAATAGGGAATTAAAACGTTTACCAAATGGTTTCATTGTCTTTACTCCATTTATTTTTAAAAAGAAAAAACAGGAAATAGATAAATCAAATTAGTCTTGGCGTAAACTTAGTGTTGCTTAAATATTTTTCGGCGATACGTATGTAGTCAGGATTTATTTCAAAGCCGATATACAATTGTCCAAGCTCTTTTGCCGCAACGCATTCCGAACCAGTCCCGACAAACGGTATCAAAACAATGCCGTCTTTTTTTGGCATAGCGGACAGAATTAATTTTTTGGATAATTCAAGAGGTTTTTGCGTAGGGTGCTTGATGATTTCGTGTTTAGAGTGTTTTTTTAATTCTCTGGGACTAAATACGTCGTCGCACGTTTTGCATAAAAACCATCTTTCTATCATACCGGCTCCACCAGCGAGCGCAGGAATTTTTATTACGTCGCGAGGCAACGCTCCGCCTTCATGCGCTTTATAAATTGTCTCTTTATCTCCTTTACTAAATCGTCCGAACGTTCCTTTTCTAACCTTTCCAGCGGCGCCATTCAAAAATCCTTCGGTATACGGCTCTCTGACTTCGTCTCTATTAAAAATAGGATTGTCTTTCCATGCGCAAATAATAGCTTCGTGGCTTCTTTGCCAAAAATTTAATGAAGCGACGTTTTTGTTGGTGTAGTGCCATATAAGCCAGCGCTTATTTATGGGTATTTCAACGGATAAGTAGGCTAAAATTTCGCTAAATCCGTAAATAAACATAGTACCACTAGGCTTCATTATTCGGATGCTTTCGTTTATCCATTCCTTACACCAAGAAACATACTCACTTAACTCTCTTTTATCCGTGTTATTTCCGAAGTCCTTGCCGATATTATAAGGCGGGTCAATCACGACGATATCACAACTTTCGTTCGGAAGTTTTTTTAATTCTGATAAGGCGTCGCCCAAAATAATTTTATTTAGCGGCAGAATTTTATTTCTTAATGGAAGATATTGAGCGAAAATATCTTGCGCCTGAAAATCCGGTTTGGTTTGTATTATATCAATAACAATCCCCTGAATTTTTATGTCCCTGCCTTTTTTTATAATAATCGGCTCGTAGGCGCTATTGGCTGGCTGAAGCCTAATTTGATTGCGTTCTTTGTAAAACTTTTTAAGCGTCGCTTCTTGGTTGTCTATCAGCGCGACGACTCTTTGTCCGTTATCGGCAACGTTTTGTTGTCTAACCAAAACAATATCGCCGTCTTTGATATTTTCATCAATCATGCTATTACCCTTTACTCGTAAAGCGTAGACGTCGCCGTTTTTCGGTAGTCTTGCTTTCGCTATCACTAGAAATTCATTTTGGCGGATTGCTTCAATTGGTTCACCGGCAGCGATTACTCCAAGAAGGGGAATTTTTATCAGCTGTTCTTTTTCGGGAATACTAATTGAACGAGGCTTATTTTCTGTTTTGGCTAAATAGCCGGATTTTTCCAGTTTTGAAACGTGGAAATGCGCGGTTGAGACAGAGGATAGTTTAAATTTTTGGCAAATTTCTTCAAGCGACGGCGCGTACCCTTTATTTTTTTGGTAGCTAAGTATAAAATCCAGCACCTGTTTTTGTCTTTTGGTCATCATATTCGCTTTAAATTTATTGACTTTCGATTTATTTTCGATTATACTTAAATTATAAGTCAGATTAAATAGCCGTCAATAGATAATTTGGCTCGCAGAGCAAATAGCGCCCCGACTGTAATTCAGGGATCGGTTCTCGCGCTGAAATTTTTCAAATTAGAAACAAAGGATAAGATCAGATCAAATTTATTTTATGATAGATTCTCTATCAGGTGGCTGGCGATAATCGCCGCCGTTTCGGCGCGCAAAACGGTCTTGCCTAAATTTATTATTTTAAATCCGTAGTCTTTGGCGAGTTTCAGCTCTTCTTCCGTCCAGCCGCCCTCAGGACCGGTGAAAATTCCTGTTTTACCTTCTGGTTTTAGTTTTATATCTTTGGCGGAGGAAGCGCCTATGCGATCAAAAATAAAATTGGCGT
>JAMDBA010000028.1 GCA_023484365.1 Patescibacteria group bacterium | reverse complement strand
TTATGGACTGGTTGTTATGGTACAATACCAGGTGTCCACACTGGTCTATTGGACTTATTTCTCCTTTGAGGTATATTTGCAATAAATTACCCGATAAAGAGTCTCAAATGTTATGGACGAGTACAAGGATTTGACAAAACAATAAAAATGACTATAATTAAGGTATCAGTCGGAATTTAGCGAAAGATATTTAAAAACCAAAAGGTCGAAAATCTAAAGAAATTAATGAAAGAAAAAATGGCAACAAGCAAAGCCGATCAAGATTTCTTGGAATATATAGCGAAGGCGATTGTCAGCTATCCCGACGACGTTGTAGTTGACCGGAAAGTTGACGAAAGAGGAGTTTTGCTTTCTTTGAAAGTTAACCCTCAGGATATGGGTAAAATCGTTGGCCGACAAGGCTCAACTGCCCAAGCCATCCGTTCGCTTCTTAGGATTATCGGGATGAAGAATAATGCCCATATTAATCTTAAGATTGAAGAGCCGGAAGGATCCACTCACGTGAGAGAGCCTCGTAATTCCGAAGAATAGAATCTGAAAATCCCGCTCCGGCTTAACACCGGAGCGGGATTTTAGTTTTTTGCGGCAAGTGAATCTCTACGGGCTTTCACTCGCAGTTTTATACGGGTAATAAATGACCTCCTCCCCGGGCTATCGCCCAGGGTTTCCTTTTGTGGCATACCAGAGCTTCACTTTGGTATGTAATCGTACCATTCATCCCCGTTCTCCGGCGGCTATAATCATTTCACGACGCCGCCTCCGAACGGGGTTTCCTGATATAGAAAAAGGCTCTCAATGAGAGCCTTGATACTTATTACCAACTAATCGTCATGAGGAGGTCTGCCGGACCATCACAATACATAGCAACCTCTACGTCCCCGTAAGAAACCTTAAATCCTTTTTCCTCCAGCTCGTCGGCTATTTTATGGGCAAAAAACTTTATCAACTCTTTCTGCTCATAAGTGGGATAAATAATGCCCTTAACAATTTTTTTCTTTACTGCGAACCTGAAATTCTTGGGCTCAAGGCTACAGAGATATTCATGGTCTTTAGCATTACGCCTGACGCCTGAATATATCTCTTTTAAAGTTTTTTCATACAGCTCTTGATTCAAATCAACAAAATACATCTTCGGCTTATTCTCTCTTTCCCATTCTTTCTTTTTTGCGATTCCTTCCTCTGTTTTTGCTTGGTTTGCCAGTTTTTTTACTTCGTCAGCGGTAATTTCGTTCATTTTTTCTCCTTTTTGTTTTATTTAATGCTGTGTATAGCATAGCAAGGAAAAAATTATTTGTCAAGCTTATCTTGCAAAATTTTTATTTTTTAGTAGAATAGCCAATATGCTTTCATACACAGAAATAAAAAAGGGGACGATAATAGTTTATGAAAATGAGCCGTACGAAATTTTAGAGCACAGCTTTTTAAGGATGCAACAGAGAAAAGCGGTGGCGCAGACGAAAATGAAAAATCTGATAAACGGAAAAATTCTTAGCCGCAACTTCCAGGCGAGCGATTATTTTGAAGAAGCTAATATAGAAAGAAAAGAAGCGATTTTTATTTACGCCAACAGGGGAGAATATTGGTTTCACGAAAAAGGCGATCCCCGCAGCAGATTTTCGCTTAAAGCGGAAGCCATCGGCGAAGGCGCTAATTTTCTAAAACCCCAAACAGAGGTGGAGATGGTTATTTTTAACGGAAGAGTTATCAATGTTATTATGCCGATAAAAATAGATTTTAAAGTTATTGAAGCTCCGCCGGCTATCCGCGGCAATACAGCTCAGGGCGGGAGCAAGCAGATTACTCTTGAAGGCGGAGTTAAAATTTCCGCGCCTCTTTTCATTGAAGAAGGGGATATTGTTAAAATAAACACTCAAACGGGAGAATATGTGGAGCGGGCAGAAAAGAACTAAAATTTCGCCCATCCGGATATTTAACTAAATTCTAACGGGCGATATTAATCGCCAAACTTATTTTTAAGACTAATTTTATATTGAGGAAAGATTTTAAAATTTCCAATAAGAAAGAAAAGGTTTTTGTAGCGATGAGCGGAGGCGTTGACTCTTCGGTGGCCGCTTTGTTGCTTTTTCAAAATAAAGAAAAATACGATGTAGTCGGCGTTTATATTAAGGGCTACAACCTTGACGGCTGTTCTGCCCGCGACGCCGAAGACGCCAGAAAAACGGCCGCCAAAATAGGCATTCCTTTTTACGTCTGGGATTTAGAAAAAGAATACAAGAAATTAGTTGTTGACTATATGATTGACGGCTATCGGCGCGGCATCACTCCAAATCCAGACGTGATGTGCAATAAAGAAATAAAATTCGGGCTTTTTTTAAAAAAAGCCATACAATCAGGCGCGGATAGTATCGCTACCGGCCATTATGTCATAATTAAAAAATCAAAAAATAGCAATGGAATTATTTATAAATTATTCCAGGCGAAAGATAAGAATAAAGACCAATCTTATTTCTTGTGGACGCTCAATCAAAAACAGTTGAGCCGCTGCCTTTTCCCGATAGGTGAATACACAAAGCCGGAGATAAGGAAAATCGCCAAGCGCGCTGGTCTGCCGACAGCCGACAAAAAAGATTCTCAAGGAATTTGTTTTTTGGGGAAAATTACTTTATCAGACTTTCTTAAAAAGCGTCTTCCTCAAAAACAAGGTTTGGTTTTTAATGCCACAGGAAAAATTGTCGGCAAACATCAGGGCGCTTATTTTTACACAGTCGGACAAAGGCATGGTTTGGGAATTCCGTCTGCCAAGCCTTATTATATCACCAAAAAGGACGTCAAGAATAACATTATCCGGATTGATGAGGCTGATGGTCTAGGGGGCGAAAGAAGAGAAATAACAGTTAAAAATTTAAATTGGATTGCCGAGATTCCGAAATTACCCGTCTCTGTTTTAGCGCGTCTGCGCTACCGCCAGCCGCTGGTTAAGGCGAGATTAGTAAAAAAAACAGGGAAGTATAAATTAATATTTTTACGGCCTCAAAAATTTATTGCTCCCGGTCAATCCGCTGTTTTGTACGCCAAAACAGGCGAGATGCTCGGAGGGGGAGAAATCGTCTAAGGACTTGATTTTTTTTCATAAATTATTAAACTTATTACTATTATGCCAGAACAAACAATAGATAAAGGCTTCCAGGGAAGCGCGACGGCTATCAATGAGATGATAGAGGCCGGTGTTTTTTACGGCCGAAAAAAATCAAAAACGCATCCAAAAATGAAAGACTTTGTTTTTGCTAACCGCGGCGGAATTGATGTTATTGATCTTAATAAAACTTTGGAAAAGCTTAACGAAGCGCTGGAATTTTTAAAAGAAAAAGCCAAGAATGGCGCGTCTATAATGTTTGTGGGAATTCATCCGGCTGCTGCCGGCATAGAGCAAACCGCTAAAGAGTTGGGTTATCCTTTCGTTATTAACCGCTGGTTAGGCGGAACCTTAACAAACTACAAGATTTTATCTTCTAGATTAAATTATTTTAAAAAATTAGAGAAAGATTTCAAAGAAAATGCTTTTGAAAATTATCCTAAAAAAGAAAGATTTAAGATCCAGAAAGAAATAGAAAGACTGAGCCGTAATTTTTATGGTTTAGAGAATTTTGACCGTTTGCCGGACGTTTTAGTGGTTATTAATCCCATTATCCATGAAGCGGCGATATTAGAAGCTAAGAAAATAAATATCCCGGTTGTTGTTTTTTCTAATATTGACGCTAATCCCGCTAAAATTGATTATCTTATCCCTGGCAATGATCTTTCAACCGCCAGCGCAGACTGGTTTCTGGGACAAATAAAAAAAGCCATTTCCGAAGCCAAAAAGTTATAAAATAAAATGACCTCAAAAATAAACGTTAAAGATATCCAAAAATTAAGGGATTTAACCGGCGCCGGCGTAATGGACGCCAAACAGGCGCTTAGTGAAACTAAGGGCGATTTAGAAGAAGCGGTAGAATGGATTAAACAAAAAGGACTGGTTAAAATCGCCAAAAGAGAAGGCCGCGAAACTGGGGCGGGGCTTATAGAATCTTATACTCACAACGAAAGGATAGGCGTTATTTTAGACGTGCGCGCCGAAACGGATTTTGTCGTCCGTTCACAGCCCTTCAGGGATATGGCTCATGAAGTCGCGATGCAAATTGCCGCGATGAATCCGGAAAACGCTGAAGAGCTTTTAAAACAGCCTTACATTAAAGACGAATCAAAGACGATAAACGATCTTTTAAACGACGTTAGAAACCGCGTCGGAGAAAATATTAAAATTAATAAATTCTATCGTCTGGAAATTTAAATGCTGGAATTTATTTTAACGATAATTTTAATGCTCGCCCTCGGTGTCATAACCTATCTTTTGGCTGCCGCTTTGCCCAGAATAGACGAAAAAGAAACGGTTAAAATAAATTTTTTGGAACGCATGGCCCGTTCAGAAATTCCCGAAAAAATTGACCTTGTTCTGAATAAATATCTGGAAAAATTTTTAAGGCGCGCTAAAATTTGGACTCTTAAGATTGATAATAGCATCAACTCTTTCCTTGGCCGCGTTAAAGCAAAAGAAGAAAAAGACGCTAAGAGTTTGGATCATTTGACAAAAGGAACCCAAAATTCAGAGAATAATAATATTGAAGTTAAATAAATAAGCACAGGTAGTCCCGTAGGGGCCGGGGGCGGTCTGTAAAACCGTTGGACATGTGCCCGCGTGGGTTCGACTCCCACCCTGTGCACCAGTTAAAATACAGGCGTCAATTTATTGGCGCTTGTATTTTTATCTGATATTCTTAAGTTGCGAGAGTCGAACGCCAGAGTTAAAATTTACACCAGTAAATTTGAATGAGGCGGTGCCCAGACAATTTTTTTCGCGACGGCAAAAAAATTAGTCGCGCCCTCCAGAAGATGGTCCGCCTTGGGCGGAGGCGACTCCCACCCTGTGCACAACGCTAAGCGTTGTGATTGAGACGCTAAGCGTCTCACCGTAATTCTTAAAAATCATAAATAAATATGTATTACGTCTATATTCTACACAGCGATAAAGACGGCAAATTATATATCGGATCTGCTTCTGATCTAAAAAAACGAATAGAAAAACATAATCATGGATATATAATATCCACTAAAAATCGCAGGCCGCTCAAACTCGTGTATTACGAAGCGTACATTAGCCCACGCGACGCTAAGCGCCGCGAGATCTTTCTGAAAGGAGGTAAAGGCCACGGCGAGCTTAAAATCCAGCTCGGAGATACTTTTAGAAAAATAAAATATAAGTATAATTAATCATATAGAACTTAATTTTGCTCTCATTGGGGAGGCGAAGCAATACTAAGCATTGCTCAAACCATATTTTAATTTTGCGGGAGAAAATTTTTAGTCATAGAGAAATATCGGAGATTTATTATTACCCATTAACACATGAACGAGGGAAGAGAAAAAAACAACCAATCAATATCGGACTGAGTAGCGCAAATCGTAACCTCATTGTGGCGCTGGTAGCATTTACGTTGCTCATTTGGGGCCCAATAGATCCATACGGAATCATTGTTCGTTTAGCGTATCTCATCATCATACCGACATTGATTTGGTTTATATTGCTTAGGTGGGGATCTAATTTAAAAATAGATTCTTTGACGAACGACTACTTCAATCGTGCAGTTGTTGGAGCAATCGCTGGAATACTCTTGGCTAGCGCCTTCATATCCTATACGACTAAATATCATTATGAATGCACTCAGTACGAGCAGACATATGACGGCAGGGATTGTGTTGGCGACTACACGGTAACAAAGGGGCCGGATTATGCTGGAATGTTTATAGAGGTTCTACTGGCAGGAGCCGCTTTCTGGTATGCATCCTCTAAAAGGATTGATAAAGAATAGCACCAGGGTAATACTAAATTTCCCGCAAAAGAAAAACTTAAAATTGTTATATGCGCGACTCCGCCACATTTTCGGATTTTTGTAAAAGACTTATAAGAAAAATCCCGTCTGTAAACAGACGGGATTATTTTTTCTTACTTATCTTTGTGGCTAAATTTCTGGCGCAGCCAATCTAAAAATCTTTTTGTCGGATTGATGTCTGAATCTGAAATTTGTTTTTTACAACAGTCGCATTCCGCTATCGTTATGGTAGTCGTTTTTTGATTGTCGCGCGGATTGCAATTATAGGTAGCCTTTACGGTTATTTTCTTCATTGGCTCGCCGCAGCATCTTAAATGTCGATATATTCCTTCGTTGATAAATTCTAGCTTTTGAGATCTTTGATCATAAAGACGGCTGACAGCGATCTTATTACCATGGGGGCAGATTTTCTCTTCAGCCATATAAACCTCCTTATTAAAAGCGCTATCTAAAAGATAGCACTTTTTACGGCAAAAGTATAAATGTTAAAATATAAAATTTAGCAGATAGATAAATAATTTTTCAATTTTTAATTATTAATTTTCATTTTTTTAGATGAAATCCAGGGGCATTTTTTTGATTTTAAATAGTATTATAACTTCTATATCCTAAATACTATATTCTAAATGCCATTCTTATCTGATAAAATAAAAATATGTTTGAATACTTTAGCGAAGCCATAGTCTTAAGAAAAGAACCTGTTAATGAAGCAGATTATTCGGTCAGTCTTTTTACCAAGAGTTTTGGGAAAGTGGTCGCCAAAGCGAAAAGCGCTCAAAAAATAACCTCAAAACTTGCCGCTCATCTGGAGCCGGGTAATTTAATTCAGGCGCGACTAATTGAAAAAAATAGCCTGCAAATAATTGAAGCTTTGAAAATCGCCAGCCTTCCGATTATGATAGCCGATCTGGATAAGCTGGACCTTATTCTCGCCGAAAATCAGCCGGATGAAAATATTTGGTTAATCTTAAATAAAGGAAATATTGATTGGCGTGAAGCTATCAGAATTTTAGGCTGGGATCCGGCTGCTGCTAATTGTCATAATTGCGGTCAAAAAAATATCCGGTTTTTTAATATTGACGATCAGATTTTTTTATGTCAAAAATGCTCATTGAATTTTAATCCTTCTAATTGGTTAAAATTTGTGGATTTTCAACCGCCGCTGTAATATAAGATAAGTATGGCTGATAATTCGCCCTGGAAAAACGAAATAACAATCAAAGCCCAGCAAAAACCAAGCCGGAAAAAATGGATAATCGCCGGCGTTATTTTCGCGTTTATAATCGCTCTGGCGATTACCGCTGTTAATTTTTATTTTTATTATCAAAATTCGATTATCAATCAAGGCGTGGGGATTGAATTTTCCGGCGACACGAAAGCTTACTTGGGCCAGAGTTTCCAATTGACGGTAAATTACTTTAACAACTCCAATCTTGTTTTAAAAAACGCCAGCTTATCCCTGATCTTGCCTGACGGGATTTATTTCCTTGATTCTAATAACGGTCAAAGGGTTGAGCAAAAATCAATCGGCGATCTTGGACCGGGAAGCATAGGCAATGCTACCTATAATTTAATCGCCTTAAACGGAGCGCAATCGCTTAAAAAAATTCAAGCGTCTTTGTCTTACGACCTGCTCCAGACAACAATAAACCATTTTGAACGCCAATCGTCTGTTGATATAAGCATCTTAGACCCGGTTGTCAGCGTAAGCTTATCCGCTCCGCAAAATATTGTCAGCGGTGAAAATTTTGATTTAACCGTAAACTATAAGAATAATACAAGCCAAACTCTTTCCGGAGTTTCTTTGGCGCTTGTTTATCCGTCTGCTTATAACTTTGGAACAAGCAGCATTAAACCATCAAGCGGCAATAACGTTTGGAATCTTAATTCTTTGGCGCCGGGAACAAGTTCAAGTTTCACGATTACCGGATCTATCGTTGGCCCCGACCAGTCGTTTTTTGAAATAGATGCCAACACCAATACTCAAGTTAACAATCAAAACTACCAGATAGACAGCCAAAAAATTCAGTTAGCCATAACTTCTTCGCCCTTATCCGTTTCAATAAGCCTTAACGACAATCCGAACTACGTCTCCAAGCTTTCAGATAATTTGAATTATACGATAACATATAAAAACAACTCTTCGTTTGCTTTCCAAAACGCCATTATCACCGCTGCCTTAACGGGCGATTTATATGATTTTGCTTCCGTCCAGACTAACGGTTATTTTAACGGCTTAACTCAGACTTTCACCTGGAACGCCTCTAATCTTCCGGAGCTGGCGTCTGTCGCGCCCAACCAGGAAGGTTCGGTAAACTTGATCATCAACACCAAAAGTAGCTATCCTATCCGGATGATAAGCGATAAGAATTTTTCATTAAAATTAAAAGCTAAAATAGCGTCGCAAACGGTTTTGCCTAATAGCAACACAAGTCAAACAATTGGTTTAGCCGAACTGGATACGCCGATACAAGGACAAATAAGCATTGCTTCCGAAGGCTATTTCCGTGACGCCGCTTCCGGAATACTAAACAGCGGTCCATTTCCTCCTAAAGTTAACCAATCAACGGAATATACAGTTCATTGGCTGATCACTAATTACGCAACTGACGTTTCTAATATTAAAATTCAGGCTGCTTTGGCCGCTAACGTTACTTGGACGGGGACGGTAAAGAGCAGTATAGCCAGCCAACCCGTGTATGATCCAAATAGCAACACAATAACCTGGCAAATAGACAATATTCCGGCTACTACCGGTGTGATTTCCCCGCCGGTTGAAGCTATATTCCAAATAAAAGACATGCCGGCGATAACCCAATTAAGCAACGCCGCTCCCCTTGTCGGCCCGGTTACTTTAACAGCGACTGACGATTTTACCAATACGCAGCTAAGCGCTTCGGCTGATGCTATTAGCACTTCTTTATTAAGCGATCCGACAATTGCCAGTCAGCAAGGAATAGTTACTCAATAATCTCAATAAAATGGATAAAAATAATAAAATAAAAACTAATATGGAAAAAATAGTTTCTTTGGCGAAAAGACGGGGATTTGTTTATCCGGGATCGGAAATTTACGGAGGTCTCGCCAGTACTTACGATTATGGCCCGCTGGGAGTTGAGCTTAAAAATAATATCAAAAAAGAATGGTGGAATTATTTTATTCATCAGCGCGATGACATGGTCGGTATTGACGGCGGGATACTTTTAAGTCCGAAAGTTTGGGAGGCGAGCGGGCACGTTAAAAATTTTAAAGACGCTCTTGTTGAATGCAAAAGATGTCATCATCGTTTTCGTCCCGACAAACTTAAAGATCCCTCAAAATGCCCTGATTGCGGCGGCGAATTTACCGAGGCCAAGCTTTTTAGCGGGATGTTTAAAACCACCATCGGTCCGGTTGAAGAAGAGGGAATCACTACTTATCTTCGTCCCGAAACGGCTCAAGCAATATTCACCGATTACAAAAACATTATCTCTTCCACCGCCCGTAAGATTCCCTTTGGCGTAGGGCAAATCGGAAAATCTTTTAGAAACGAAGTGACGACTGGAAATTTTATTTTTCGCACGCTGGAATTTGAACAGATGGAAATTGAATACTTTATTTCTCCGGAAAGTGATTGGGGAAAAATTTTTGAGGAATGGGTAGATTATATCCATAACTTTATGGATATAATCGGATTGAAACGCGATAAACTTTTTGATCATGAAATTCCTGACAGCGAGCGCGCTTTTTATTCAAAAAGAACAATTGACATGGAATATGAATTTCCTTTTGGTCAAGACGAGCTTTGGGCTATCGCTTACCGCACCGATTATGATCTCTCAAACCACCAAAAATACTCGGGGGTTAATATGGAATATCTTGATGATAAAACCGGCAAGAAATATATTCCTCACGTAATTGAACCGACGTTTGGCGTAGACAGGACGCTCTTGGCTATTTTAGCCGAAGCTTATGAAGAAGACGGCGACAGAAAAATCCTTAAACTTAAGCCGAATATGGCGCCCTATAAAGCCGCTGTTTTTCCGCTGCTTCACAATAAGCCGGAATTAGTTAATTTAGCAAAAAAAATTCACGGCGACTTAAAGAAATATTTTTATGTCGCTTGGGACGACAGGGGCAATATAGGAAAAAGATATTATTCTCAAGACGAAATCGGCACGCCGTTTTGCATAACGGTTGACTTTGATAGTCTGAAAGATAACGACGTTACCATCAGAGAAAGAGACTCTATGAAGCAGGAACGAGTCAAAATCAGCGCGCTTTTGGATTATTTTAAAGATAAAAATTTGCTACACTAACATAGGAGTTATTATGATTTTGAGTTTTTGATTTTAAATTATTTTTATTATGTACAGGGAATTATCGGAGAAAAAATGGCAGGATTGGTGGCAGATTAGTCCCGCCGAGAAACCTGACGTTGTAATAGTTTGGGGGATTTTTAAAAGCATCAGGGAAGAGGGCTACTGGCTGGTAACCGATTTCCTGCTGGCTCATTTCCAAGATCGCCTTAAAGATATTAAACCGATTTCTCCTCATGCTTTTTCCGGCAAGTACAAAGGAATGAATATCGCCGTTACCCATGCTTATGGCGGCGCTTTTTCCGGCGATCAGGCTCAACATTTTATAAAGCTGGGAGCGAGGCTGATTATTCTTTTAGGGCATTTCGGAGGGCTGACAAAAAAGAAAATCCCTGTCGGAAAAATTTTTATTCCCAGCGCGGCTTATCGGGCTGACGGCACCAGTTATTATTTTATGGGAAAATCACGGCGATTAGTTAAGCCGGATAAAGAAGTTACAAAATGGCTTGGCAAATATTTAAATAAAAATAAAATACCTTACATTACCGGAAACATTAAAACCGTTTCAACGATGCTGGGGCAAACCAATTCCAGGATAAAAAAATGGCAGCGCGAAAAATTTATCGGCGTTGATTTGGAGTCGGCGGTTGTTTTCTCTATTGCCCGGGTAAATAAAGTTAAAAGTATTTCTATTCTTCATCATTCCGACCATGTTGGCGGCGGGAAACTTTTAAGCGACGTAAGCGAAAAAGAGCTGGAAGAAAAAAAGAAAGCCCGGAAAATGATAGTTGATCTTGCTTTTGAAGTCGCCGAAAAGTTTGGAAAAAATAAAAAATCCCGCCGCTAGTTGCCATGAAGCAGGAACAGCCGGTTGTAGTGTATGAAGACAAAAATATTTTGGCGATAAACAAGCCAGCAGGTCTTTTGGTTCACCACAACAATAATTCAAAGTCAGCCGGAGAAGAAACTCTGGCTGATTGGCTCCTAAAAAAATATCCGGAAGTAAAAGGGGTGGGGGATTCGTCCGAACGGCCTGGCATCGTTCACCGTTTGGATAAAGAAACTTCCGGCTTGATGCTGGTCGCCAAAAACCAAAAAACTTTTGATTATTTGAAAAATCTTTTTCAGTCACGCCAAATTAAAAAAACTTATTTGGCTTGGGTTTCCGGAGAACCAAAAGAAAAAAAAGGGGTGATTGATAAGCCGATTGGTTTAAAGGCGGGGACAGTGAAGCATACTGTTTACGGAGGTAAAATGATAAAACCGGCAACGACTTACTATCGCGTGATTAAAACCGAAGAAACGCCGGAAGGAAAAATTTCTTTGCTTGAAGTGACGCCGAAAACCGGCCGCACTCACCAGATAAGAGTCCATTTAAAAAGCATTGGCAATCCGGTTTTAGGCGACAAACTTTACGGCTCCAAAAATACTAATTTCAACCGCTTAATGCTTCATTCTTATTCTCTGAAGTTTAAAAATCCCGAGGGAAAACTGCTAAAAATTGAGGTGGACCCCGTTAGAAGTTTTAGAAAGGCGTTTAATTAGATAAGAATAAGCCGGAGGCGGGTTTGCTCACAGACTAGGGAATACTCAATAATTTGACTGAATTTCTAAGCGGGGTGGAGCCGCCGAGGTGTTTAATGCTTAAAAGATGGGAGTGACAAACCCCTCATCTTTTCAAATAAAATTCGTCTTTCGGTTCAATAAATGACGGTAGGGACAATGACGAATATTTCCTGCTGAGCGGTGCTTGTGTTGAAAAGATGGAATGGTAAACTTATCCACAGCAGAGATTTCTTGACGGCTTTAAATGATTTATAATATAAAAGTAAGCAACCAAATGGTCATCGGGTGCTGTATAAGTTTTAAATATATGAAAAATTACTATAAAAAAGTTACAGGCAAGAAAAAAGGTTTTACTTTAATTGAGCTTTTAATTGTTATCGCTATTTTGGTTATTTTAGCGGTCGTTGTTATTTTAACCTTAAACCCGGCGCAACTCTTGGCGCAAGCCAGAGACTCCCAAAGAATGTCTGACTTGGCAACTCTAAAAAGCGCCATTTCCCTTTATTTGGCTGACGTCAGCACAACTTCGCTAAATTGCGGATTAGGAACAACAACAACTGCTGTTCCCGCCGGGTGGGTTTATTCTTCGGTGAGTGGCGTGAGCACAACCACCTTAACTGTTTATAATCCTTTATCGCCGGGATCAGGACCGTTTCCGAGCGCCTCTTCTACTATTACTACTAGCACGATAGGGACAAGTAGCACGCCAGGAAATATAAATGGCACGGGATGGATTCCAATTAGTTTTAGCGCTATCAGTTCTGGCGCTCCATTAGGCATGGAACCCATTGACCCAAGCAATAGCCTGGCAAATAATCTTTTTTATGCTTATGGCAGTGGCTCAAGCTGCACTTTTAAGCTAACCGCTCATATGGAAAGCACGAGGTATGAAGCCGGCGGCCCTAATAACGTTGAATCAACAGACGGCGGAGATTCTTCAACTACTTACGAAACAGGAACGAATCTTAATTTATAGTCAGCAAAAGCTTTGTCTTATAATGAAATATTAAAAACTTTTAGTTTAGTTGTTTTAGTCATAGTTTTTGGGGCGCAGGTTATTGATGATTTTAAAATCAAAACCGGCGCCTTTTTTAATAATTTTGCTCGTAAAGCGGGCTCCCTGCCTGCGCAGGCAGGGTTCGGTAAAATTTCTAAAATAAAATTTTCGGAATTTTCCTTATCCGCCTTTTTAAATTTTGATATTTTCGTAAAAATCAGCTGGCTAATTTCTCTTGCCAGCGTTTTTGGATATGAAATTTATCTGGTTGTTTTGCAGTATTTGGATTGGAGTAAAGATCCTTTCAGCAGGATGTTTTTGCCGCCCTACCGAAATATCAGTTATTTTTTAATTTATTCTTTGCCGCGCATTATCGGTCCGTCTCTCATCGCTTTGTTCTTTTCGCTACTTCTTTGGCGGGCGGCAAAAAAATTAAACGACGGATCGGAGGGGGGATTTTTTGAAAATCCAGAGCTTAAAATTTTCGGCTTAAGCGTATTTTTAACCGGCTATCCCGGATTTTTGATTTATTTGGCGCTGCTTGTTGCCGTATTTTTAATATTTAATTTTATTATGAGCATTTACCATATAGCCATTAAAAAAACCGCCATAAAATCGCTCCCTAAATTTTCTCTCTATTTCTTTTGGCTGCCGGTGGCTATTTTTGCTATAATAATTACAAGCTGGCTGACAGCCAACGGCCTATTGATAATGTTCAACTTATAAAATGGCAATACCTATACCTTTAGATCAATTAAAAAAATACCTTCTCCAGGATAACCTGATAACCGAGGATAAATTTAACGAAATAGTTGAAGAATCACAAAGAAAAAATCAGAGCGTCCTTGATGTTTTAGTTTCCGAACAAATTATTTCTTCGGATTATCTGACCAAAATGCTTTCTTCCTATCTCGGCGTTGAGCTTGCCGATTTAGGGAATAAAAAAATAGATCCCGAAGCGGTTAAGTTGCTGCCGGAAGACATTGCCCGTCAAAGACAGGCGGTAATTTTCGGCCGCGAAGCCGACGGCGCGCTTGACGTCGCGATGATTGACCCTTCTAATCTGGAAACAATTGAATTTTTAAAACAATATCTTAAGGCTGGGATAAAAATTTTCCTGGCTTCAGGCGACGACCTTAACCGCGTATTTTTAATTTACGAATCAAAGAGTTCCAAAAGTCTCCAGAAAATCGTTGGCGAACAAATACAGGAAGCTTTAAGGACCGGCTCTAAGACTCTTGAAGAGGCGGCGGCGGCGCTGCCAATCGTTACTATCGTTGATACTTTGATATCTTATGCCATTTCAATGCGGGCGTCAGACGTTCACATTGAATTTTTAGAAGACGAAATTCTAATCCGCTACAGAATTGACGGTATTCTTTATGAAATTTTACGGATGCCGAAAGTCCTTCAGGGAGCGATAATCGCCAGAATAAAAATATTATCCGGCTTAAAAATAGACGAGCACTATAAGCCTCAAGACGGCCGTTTTCGTTATCAGATCAGCCATCAGGTTATGGATATCCGTGTTTCTATTATCCCAACTTATTACGGCGAGAAAGTGGAAATGCGTCTTTTAGAAGCCAGCCAAAAACCGCTTTCGCTTGAAGAATTGGGAATGATCGGCGATACAGCCAAGTCGGTTGAAGAAAATCTTAAAAAAACTTACGGAATGATACTTGTCACCGGTCCTACCGGTTCCGGTAAAACAACTACTCTTTACGCTTTAATGAATATTTTAAACAGGCCGCAGGTTAATATCATTACGATTGAAGACCCAATAGAATACAATATGCCTTTTATAAATCAAATCCAGATTAATCCTCAGGCGGGGATAACTTTTGGCAGCGGTCTCCGGGCTATTTTAAGACAAGATCCGAACATTATTATGGTCGGTGAAATCAGAGATTCGGAAACAGCCGATACCGCCGTTCAGGCGAGCTTAACCGGACACTTGCTTTTGGCTTCACTCCACACTAACGACGCGCCAACGGCCATTCCGCGATTAAGCGATTTAGGGGTGGCGAAATTCCTGATTTCTTCGGTCGTGAATCTTATAATCGCCCAGCGCTTGACCCGCCGTATCTGCGATAAATGCATCACTTCTTTTGAGGTTGACGAACATTTAATAGCGTCAATAAAAGAAGAAGCTAAAGAGCTGAACTTGCCTACCGAAGTCTCAATACCGAAAATCCTTTATAAAGGCGTAGGTTGCTCTGCTTGCGGCGGCAGCGGTTATCGGGGACGGATGGCTATTTATGAACTATTGGAAGTCAACGATAAAATCAGGCAATTTATAATTGACCCGGAATTTAACCTGGAACAACTAAGGGAATTAGCCAGAAAAAATGGTATGATTACAATGTTTGAAGACGGATTAAGAAAGGCCGAGTTAGGGCTAACAACCGTTGATGAAGTTTTCAGGGTTATAAGAGAATAATTATGCTTTACCATTACCGCGCGTCGGATAAAGATGAAAAAATAATAGAAGGGGATTACGAAACTGATTCTTCGGCTCAAGTCCTTCAATTTTTAGCCACTAAGAATTTGCGGCCGATTTCGGTTAAAGCGATGAAAGTCGGGCGGGTTCCGAGCCGTAAAATATTCGGCGGCATCAATTTAACCGACAAAGTGTTTTTAACTAAATATCTGGCGTTAATGCTTAAGGTGGGCACCGACCTTTTGGCCGCTATAGATATTTTAATCGCCGATTTTGATAAAGTAGCCATGAAAAATCTTCTTCTTGAAATGAGAGAAAGTTTAAATAGCGGTCAGCCTTTTTATACGACTTTTAAGAAATACCCAAAAATATTTTCCAGTGTTTTCGCCAGTCTTATTGAAGCGGGAGAAAAATCAGGCCGCCTGGAACAAACCTTCACCGATCTAAGCACATCCACAGAAAAAGAAGCGGCGCTAAGGAGCGAAATAAAATCAGCGCTCACTTACCCCCTGATCCTTCTTGTCATCGCGTTTATAATTTTGCTGTTCTTGGTTTCTTTTGCCTTGCCGAAGGTAGCGGATGTTTTCTTAAGCACCGGCGTCCAGCCGCCTTTATTCTCGCGGGTTGTTTTTACCATCGGATTATTTATAAACGCCAATATGGTGCCGTTTTTGATAATCCTTTTTGGATCTATAATCTTTTTGTATTATTTTTTCGTAAAAAATTTGGTCGGCCAAAGAATTTTAAACCAGATAATAAATCATTTGCCAGTGGCGCGGCGGCTTTCGCACGACATCGCTATTCAGCGCTTCGCCTCAACCTTGAGTTCTTTAATCCAGGCCGGCTTGCCTATAATAGAATCTCTAAAAATTACGGCTGACGCGGTTGGCAATAACGAATTTAAAGCGGCGATATTAAGAATAGCCGACGAAGGGCTGGCTAAGGGATTAACCATTGGAGAAGCATTCAGAAGGGAAGAAATTTTTCCGAACGTCGTCAGTAATTTGATAGCGATATCCGAAAAAGCCGGACATCTTGAAGAGGTTCTTAAAACTTTAGCCGATTTTTACGCTAATAATATTGACGCGTCAATAAAAACTCTGGTCGCTTTCTTGGAGCCGATAATGCTGATGCTCATGGGCGGGATGGTGGCGATAATTGCCTTATCTATTATTGTGCCTATCTATCAGTTGACATCGCATATTTGATGAAAAATCAAAAATCAGAAATCCGAAATCCGAAAATTACTCCCCGTTACTTATCCGATAATAATAACGGCGCTTTTACGTTAATAGAAATGCTTATAGTCATCGTGATAATTTCCATTATTATCGGATTTTCATTTACGAATCTGTTGGGAAAACGCGAAGCGACAGATTTGTCTTCTTCGGCCAGTCAAATAGCCGCCCTGCTCCGTGAAGCTCAAACCCGCGCCACCAATCAGGACAGTGGGAAAAATTGGGGAGTTTATTTTGATAATCCAACCAGCTCAACGCCGTTTTATTCGCTTTATTCCAGCTCGTCAAGCGCTCCTTACTACACGGCCACTTCCAGCCGCGTCGTTGAATCATACCGTTTACCAACAACTCTCGCTTACTCTTCGCCGCCAGCAGCTTCATCCACAGATATTAATTTTTCCCAAATAACCGGGCAAGCCAATCAAGCCGCGACAATAAAAATTTATATTTTAAACGCCACTTCAAGCTCGTCCACCATAACCGTCGCGACGACAGGCGCGATTAATTATTAATTAATGAATTCCAGAAGCGGCCAATCTTTAATAGAAATTCTGCTCGCCACTATTATTGGCGCCGTTATTATTTCTTCGGTGGCGGGATTATTGGTTTCTATTCTAAGGATTAGTTCTGACGCCGGAAAAATACAAATCTCCGCCGGCTTGGCAAAAGAATTATTTAACGAGGTTCAAAATTATTCCCAAAATAACTGGTATAACATTTATAATTTAGCGAAAGGCGGCACGCCTTATTATTTGGTAGCGACCGGAACGACTTTTGAAGCGGTCACCGGGACAGAAAGCGTAGCTGTGGCAAAAAGCGATATTTTAACAGGCTTGGTGGGGGAATGGAGTTTTGACGAAGCGACAGGCAGCTACGCTTACGATTCCAGCGGAAATTCCAATTTAGGAACCATTTATTATGCCACCAGACAAACCGGCTCAAACTGCGTGGCCGGAGGATGTTTGAGTTTTAATGGAAGCACGAGCAACATAGTTTTACCCGCAAATTTCAACTGGACTGGGTCAACAACAATCAATGCCTGGATTTATCCTCTTGATACCACGCAAGGAATGATTTTTGTTAAGAGCGACTCGTGGGGAATGTATATCTTGTCAGCGCCAACATCTATTCAGGTGGGAGCAATTATCGGTGGCAATGGTTATTATCCAACAACCGCCGCCGGAACTCTACCCGTTAATCAATGGAGTATGGTTACTGCCGTATATGATGGAGCTCATCTTTATGCCTATATTAACGGAGTAGATGATGCGTCAAGTTCGGCAAGCGGGGCATTAAGGGCTGGAGGACAATCGGAAATAGGATATTTTGCCGACACGAACACTCGTTATTTTAATGGTTATATAGATGATGTTTCTATCTACAACACCGCTCTCTCGGCAACCACCATTAAGAATCTTTACTCCGCGCAGTACTTTACCAGAAATTTTACCGTCTCCAACGTTAACCGCGACAGCAATGGTTTTATCGCCACTTACGGCACTGACGATCCGGCAACTCAATTAATAAATATATCTTATAGTTGGCCAAACGGCTCAACCTCAACTATCGCGGCTTATCTTACCCGTTATTTAGACCAAGTTACTTATCAAAACAACTGGAGCGGCGGACCGAATCAAACCGGACCGATAACAATTCCCAATAATTTATTCGCCTCATCCACTTACATAAATTACAATTCTTCAACCGGCGCTATAATTATTCAAGGATTCTGATGAAATATATAAATAAAAAAATATTTTTTGTATTGATAGGTTTGGTTATACTGGCTGTTTTTGGATTCGCGCTTTTAAAAATAGCTAAAGCGACAACTAACATCGGCCCGCCAAACGCAAGCAGTACTAATATTTGGGCATGGAACGATGCTATAGGCTGGATTGATTTCTATTCGCCAAACACGGTAAATGTTACCAATTCTGTTATTCATGGTTATGCCAGTTCAACCGCTGGCTGGGTTTCGCTGGACTGCAACACCTCTCCGGCTGGCCCTATTTGTAGTTCTCAAAACGGATATTACGCGGTTGATAACGACGGCGCCGGTCATCTAGCGGGCTGGGCCTGGAATGATAATTATGGCTGGATAAGCTTTTGCGGCAACGCCACTAGCGCGTCTGTTTGGAATGGCTCAAGTTGGGCCTGTCCTAGTCCCGGCGGCGCTGATTCGTATCAAGTTGATATTGATGCTCTAGGGAATTTTCAAGGCTGGGCTTGGAATGATACTGTTGGTTGGATAAGTTTTAACTATAACAATACTAATGAAACTCTATATCCTTATTGGGTACAAACAGCCTGGGCGGTTACCTCAACTCAAGGCGTCATTACTTCAAGTGTTTTTGACACCGGCGTGGCAAACGGAGCTCAATTTAATTCCGCTATGTGGTTGGGGAACGAATCGGGAGGGGGAAATGTTTTGTTTGAAATCGCCGTTTCTAATTCAACGAGCGGTCCCTGGAACTATGTCGGACCTTACGAAAAAGCAAATGGCACCCCTATAACCCTGCCCTATAATTTAATCGGCAGATATTTCCGTTACCGGCTTACTTTAATCTCTAATTACACGTATAGTCCAACCGTAAGTAATATTATTGTTAATTGGAGCCCCTAATTGAAATTCTAATCGTGAATATCCAAATCAGAAACAAATTAGAAATTTTAAATTCAAATATTTATAATATGTTTTTGAATTTAGGTTGTTTGATATTGTTTGATATTTCGCGCTTTGTATTTCTGATTTATCCGGAGATTAGTTTAAAATAAAGCTAATGATCACTTTGAGAAAGATAAAATATGAAAAATCAAAAAGAGGCCAAACCATGCTCTCCTTAATTTTTTTAGTCGGAGGCGTTATTATAACTATAGGGATAACACTGTCAATTTTGGCAATCAGCTTTTTGACATCTATTGCCGGATATCGTTCGTCCGCTATCGCCGAAGCGGCGGCTATAAGCGGAGCTAACGACGGAATACTCCAGGTGGTTAGAAATTCCGGTTTTTCCACCGCTTCCTTATCTGGCAGCAACGGATCGCCTTCGGGCAGCTACGGCCTGCCGTTTAGCTCCGTCTCGGATTTCGTTACCATTACTCAAGGAACGCCGCTTGCCAATGAAGCGACTATAATTTCGCTAGCGCAGATAGGCTCAACGGAACGCAAAATCCAAGTCGTTTTATCAATAGATCCAACCACCAAAAAAGTTGATGTTGTTTCTTACCAAAAAATACCGCTGTAAAATACGCGCGAAAATTACACAAACAAAAAAATAAAAAATTATGAACCAATTTTTTGAAAAAATATTAAAAACATTAAGAATCAGGACGCCTGTCGGCGGATTGGAAATTTCGGATACCGTCCTAAGATACGCTCTTTTTGAAGATAACCGATGGATAGTGACTTCTTTGCGGTTGCCGCCAGGCATATTGGAAAATAACCAAATAAAAGATAAAGATCAATTTGTTGAAGCGTTAAAAAATTTCGCTCTCCAGGTAAAGGATATGACAAAAATCCGTTCCAAGATAAACGTGGCGGTTTCTTTGAGTTCAATTGATATTTACAGCCAGGTTTTCAATCTGCCTGTGTTAACCAAGAAAGAGGAAATGGAAAAGGCTATCCGACTTAATATTCAAATGATTTCTCCCGGCGAAAGTTCTCAAAATTATTCAAGTTGGCAAATTTTAAACAAAGGAACAAGCGGGATGAGATTTGAAATTTTAAGCGTCTTTCTTAGCAAAGAAGTTGCCAATGGAATTATTTCCGCGCTCAAAGAAGCGGATTTTCTTCCGTTAGTTATTGAATCCCGCGCGCTATCAATAGCCAGGCTTGTAAGACAGGCTGCTTCCGGAATTGATTTGGGAAAAGTTTACCTGGCGATGCTTATAGACTCCAGCGGCATAGACCTAATAACCCTAGAAAACGGCTATCCTTATTTTGAATATTTCAATTCCTGGCGCCAGCTGCAAGGAAATGAACGCCAGATAACTTTTGAAAAATTTGAAGCAAATATAGTTAGGAATTTTGAGCAGGTTTTAAATTTCTATTCAACTCATTTTAACAAGAAAATTGACGGCGTTATTTTGGCAAGCACCGCCTTAAAAGATGATGTTCTTAAAATTATAAGCGATAATTTTGCTTTTAAAGCTACTCAGCTTTCTTTGCCGGGCGGGGAAAATATTGATTCCAACTGGTATATCGTCTTGGGTTGCGCCTTAAGAGGATCAAACATCGGTGATGGCAGTGAAATTAATTTACTCGGTCTTGATATCCAGGAAGAATTCCAAAAACAGCAGCTTACTGATTTTCTTAATTTTTGGAGAGTGCTTTTTCCGGCGTCATTGGCGATATTATTAGTTGCGGTCATCGGCGCAAAAATTGTCGTTGGCCAAATAAGCGACTCGGTATTAATAAGACAAAGATCTCTCAATATATCAGCCGCTCAATTAAAAAATATGAACGACCTTCAGGGGCAGGTAAACGAATTCAACCGTTCGGTATCTTTGGTGGCGGCCGCTCAAAAAACAATTACCTTAAAAACACCTCTCCTTTCGGAAATTAATAATTTGGCGCAGAAAGACGGCGTTACCGTAACAAGCTTGCTTTATCAGGGAGGTCAAGCACCCGTCCAACTAGGAGGCGTGGCAGGCCAACAAAATCAAATTATGGCCTTCAAACAGGACATTCAAAATGATTCTATGTTCTCAAACGTTAATCTTCCTCTAAGCTCAATCCAAATAGCGTCTCACGGATTCGTTTTTACTTTAAGCTTCTCGTTTAACGCTCCTGCCACGGACTGAAAAATTGCTTTTTGGGAAGCGGGAATTTTGCGTAAAACCATTTCTCCGGCAAGAGACCTTTCTTTCTCATCCGGACGCCGGATGCCTATTCTTAACCGCCAAAAATCTCTTGTCTTTAACGCGCCGATAATTGATAAAACGCCCTTATGGCCAGCCGCGCCCCGGCCAAAATCTAATTTACAATCGCCGATCAACAGATCGCTGTCATCATGAATAATTAAAATTTGTTCGGGCGTAACCCCTATTTTTTTATTGGAAAAAAATTTAACAGCCGAACCGGCCGCCAGCCCCGATTCATTCATAAAAACTAAAGGTTTTATTAAAATTAATCCACCGGCTTTTAAATATTCAAAATATTTCTCTCTTTTGAATTTTTCATCCGGAGCCAGATATTTTGCCAATTCGTCAATAAAATAAACTCCCAGATTATGGTATGTTCCGGCGGATTCTGGACTCGGATTACCAAGTCCTATTATTAGTTTCAGATTAGTTGCTTTAAAATCTTGGATTGGCATAATAGATTTTAATCACTTATCGATAGGTTGGGGTTGAAATCAAATTCCATCAGTATTATAATAGCTCTAAAGTCTTTTCTTGAATAGACGATAGGGAGAAATCAGCGTTTTAAAGCAAGAAAATATTTTTTTTAATAAATGCGAAAATTTTTATATTCGGCGTTAGAAATCATTGAAGCCGTTGTGGTGGCTGTTGGTGTTGTTGTGGTTATTAGAAGCTTTCTAGTTCAGCCTTTTATCGTCAGCGGCGACAGCATGGATCCCAATTTCCAAAACGGCAATTATTTGCTCGTAGATGAAATGACGTATAGATTCCGCGCTCCTGAAAGAGGGGAGGTTATTGTTTTTCACTATCCGGAAGATCCTTCAATTTATTTTATTAAAAGGATAATTGGCCTGCCTGGCGAAAAAGTCGTGATTAAAAACGACGAAGTCACCATATATAACACGTCCAATCCTCAAGGATTCGTCTTAAGTGAAAGCTATCTTCCGAAAAGCGTGATAACCAGCGGTGACGAAACATTTAACCTTAGCCAGACTCAATATTTAGTTTTAGGAGACAACAGGCAATTCAGTTACGATTCCAGGGAATGGGGTTTGCTTAATAAATCATTGATTGTCGGATTAGTCAGATTAAGGCTTTGGCCGGCCAATGAATTAACGGCTTTTGCCGCACCGTCTTATGCCAAATAAAAAGAAAAAAAATAAAATAACTATCCAAACCCCGAAAGGTCTTCACGACATACTGCCGGAAGATCGCTTGTGGTGGGATAAAATTTTAAAAGTTTTCGGCGATCTCAAAGATATATACAGCTTTGATCTCATAGAGACGCCTGTTTTAGAATACGCCAACCTATTTGAAAAAGCCTTAGGCAAAGAAACAGACCTCATGAGCAAAGAAATGTATTCTTTCAAAACCAAAGGCGGCGAATCGTTGGTGCTAAGGCCGGAAGGAACGATCGCGACTGCCCGGGCTTATATTCAGAATAATTTAAGCCACAAAGGCCAACCTCAGAGACTTTGTTATTACGAACCGATGTTCCGCCACGAAAATCCCCAGGCTGGACGCTACCGCGAACACCGCCAAATAGGATTTGAAATTTTAGGTGGCGCCAATGACCCGGTTTACGACGCTGAAGTCATTCAAGTTATTTACCGGCTGCTTCAGGAATTAAAATTAAAAAATCTTGTTTTGAAAATAAATTCTATCGGCTGCCGGAATTGCCGTCCGGCTTATGAACGAAAATTAAAATCATATTATTCTAAATACGAAAAAGATCTCTGCTACGACTGCAAAAAAAGGCTGTCTACCAATCCCTTGAGGCTGCTTGATTGCAAAAACGAAACCTGTCAGCCGTTTAAAGCCGGCGCTCCCAATATTTTGGATAAATTTTGCGGA
This sequence comes from Patescibacteria group bacterium, assembly GCA_023484365.1. Next base: position 21,610 of record JAMDBA010000028.1, on the reverse strand, counting down.
ACCTGCAGCTCGCATTTTAAAGGCGTTTTAGAATATTTGGAAGAATTAGGCGTGGAATACACTTTGGATAACACTCTGGTAAGGGGACTGGATTATTACGACCGAACTGTTTTTGAAATATACACCACAACAAACGCCAACGCTGAAGGAAAATCAGAAATAAACAAAATGTCTTTGGCCGGAGGAGGAAGATATGATTATCTGATTGAAAAAATAGGCGGCAAACCAACGCCGGCCATCGGCGGCGCCATCGGCGTTGAAAGAGTAATTGAAGCGATGAAAGCGCAGGAAGTGATTCCCGAGCCAAAAGAACCAAAAAAAGTATTTTTTATCCATATCGGCGAAGTCGCCAAAAAGAAATCTTTAAAAATAATTGAAGAATTAAGAAAAAAGAAAATATCCGTTTTTGAAGATTTAGGACGCGAGTCGCTTAAAGCCCAGTTAAAATTGGCGAATAAAAGGGGGATTTCTTTGGTTTTAATACTCGGTCAAAAAGAAGTTTATGAAGAATCAATAATAATCAGAAATCTTAAAACAAGCATTCAGGAAAACATTCCCTTGTCTCGGCTTACCGATTCAATCAAAAAATATCTCTGATGCCTGATTGCTTATTTTGTAAAATCGCCGCAAAAGAAATTCCCGCCGAAGTAATTTACGAAGATAATGACACGATGGCGTTTTTAGACGTTCATCCAAGAACGCCGGCGCACGCCTTGGTTATTCCCAAAAAGCACGCCGAGAATTTATCCTCTTTAGATGATTCGCAAATCAAGCCCCTCTTTTCAACCGTCCAAAAAATAGCTAAACTTTTAAAAGGAGTTTTAAAAGCTGACGGGCTGACAATTGGTATTAACGAAGGTCGGGCAAGTGGACAAGAAGTAGATCATCTTCACATCCACATAATGCCGCGGTATACTAACGACAACGGCGGCTCGATTCAGTCGGTCGTTAATAACCACCCATCAGAAACGATCAAACAGATAAAAGAAAAAATATTAAATTCGCAAAATTAATTATCCTATGGTAGAAGTAAATAAAAAATCAAACGAACAAAATCCAAGCGTTGTTTTCCGCTTTATTAAAAAGGTAAAGCAATCGGGAGTTTTGCGCGAAAGCAAAAAAAAGCGTTATCACCAGCGCGCGTCCAATCGCCGCACCAGAAGAATTTCTGCCGCTTATCGCAGCCAAAAAACCGCCGATATTGAAAAACAGCGCAAATTAGGATTGATTTAATAATAAAATGATAACTTCGCAAATTAGGGAAGACTTAAAAGATTCCCTGAAAAAAGGCGAGGCGGAAAAGACTTCCGCCCTTCGCCTTGTTTTAGCTGCAATACACAACCGTGAAATAATAAAAAGGGGAAATAGCGGCGAAGAAGCTCAGCTGACCAACGAAGAAGCTGTTGAAGTTTTGAGGCAGGAAGTTAAAAAAAGGAACGAGGCTGCTGTCTTGCTGCGGCAAGGCGGTCGCGAAGAAATGGCGAAAAAAGAAGAAGACGAAGCCAAAATTATCAACAAATACTTGCCTCAATTAATGTCTAAAGGAGAAATTGAACCGGTTGTTGATAAATTAATATCAGAAGGAATAGTAGAATTCAGCGCCTTAATGAAAGAGTCAATGAAAACATTAAAAGGCAAAGCTGATGGAGCGCTCGTCAGCCAAGTAGTCAAAGAAAAATTATCGGTTTCAAAATGAACAATGAAATAGTTGTTTTTGAAAACTGTTATCTTGATAAAAATAACATAAAAAAAACGATACAATATTTATCCCAACAAATTTTAAGAAATTTAAAAATAAATAATTCTTATATTGAAATTTACGTTATAGGCAGCCGAAAAATAAACGCGATGAAAAAGAAGTTTCTCCGCTCAAATAAACCCGCTACGGTTCTTTCTTTTCAGGCGGCTAATTTTCCCCACCCTCAAACAAAAAACAGGCCTTTGGGGGAAATATACCTTAATAAAAATATTTTTAATGACAACGTTTGGCCAAAATTTCTAATCCACGGGATTTTACACCTTTTGGGTTATGATCATCATCAAAAAAATGATATTATTAAAATGGAGAAATTAGAAAATAAGATATGGGACAAGATTTCGTAGTCGGTTTGGATGTAGGCACATCTTCCATAAAAGCAGTTTTAGTTGAGGTCCGCCGCGACGGTCTTTTTTTGCGTAAAACTTTTAAATATCCTTCTGTTGGACTAAGAAAAGGAATCGTCAGCGATTTATCAGAAACGGTCCAAAGCTTGGCGCCGGTAATAGGAGAAATCAAAAAGATTTCCCGAAGCGCCGCTAGAAAAATTTATTTGAACATCAACAGTTCCGAAACCCGTTTTCAAACCTCAAAAGGAATAATAGCTGTTTCCCGGGCTGCCAGCGAAATATCTCCCGACGATTTAGATAAAGTTCAAAAAGCCGCCGAATCAATCAATCTCGGCCCCAACCGTGTTATTTTGCACAATGTTACCCAGGAATATATAGTTGATGGCGTCGGCGGCATAAGCGACCCTCTGGGACTAAACGGCAGCCGCCTGGAGATTGAAAGTCTTATTATAGACGCTTTTACCCCGCATCTTAAAAATTTAGCCAAAGCCGTTGAGCTCGCCGGAGGAGGAGTTGAAGGCGTTATCTTTGCGCCTTTAGCAGCCTCAAAATCCGCGCTAAGCCAAGAGCAGAAAGATTTAGGTGTCCTTTTGGTGGACGTCGGCGCCAGCACGACTGGAATCAGCGTTTACGAAGAAGGGAAGCTGATTAAAACCGCTATTTTTACGATAGGCGGAAATAATATTTCAAACGACATAGCCGTCGGATTTAAAATTCCTGTTTCCGTCGCGGAAAACTTAAAAATAAACTTTGGCAACGCTTTAGCAAAAGAAGTAGGCCAAAAAGAAACTATTGATTTACAAAAAATATATTCCGACGCCAAGTCTTCCGTGTCGCGAAGATTTTTAGCTGAAATAATCCAGTCGCGCCTGGAAGAAATTTTTGATTTGGTAAATAAGGAAATAAAAACAATAAATCGCGCAGCTCTTCCTGGCGGGGTGATTTTAACCGGCGGAGGAGCAAAAATGCCAGGCCTGACGGAATTAGCCAAACAAGAATTAAGACTCTCGGCGCAATTAGGATCTGTAAACCCCAAAGAATGGACGCCTAACGCTTTTATTGAATTTCCGTCAATCGCCGAAGATTCGGAATTTATAACCGCGTTTGGATTGAGTATGTCGGGAAACGATAAGGATAATATTTCAAACTATAATGTTCCTCTTCAGGCTAAAAAAATCCTGCGGTACTTTTTGCCTTAGGAAATAATTTAAAAATAAAAAATCAAAGCGCAAAATTACAACTTAAAATTCAAAAGTGATCTAAAAGGACGGTGCTATAAGTTTAGTTTAGATATTATTGCGTTAACTGATGTATTGCCAGCTATATGAAATTTCTTTAAAATCAGCAAATGAAACTAATTATTGGCTGGGATTACTTAGGGATGCTAAGATAGCCGATGCCAACAAAATAAATAATTTATTAAACGAGCTAAATGAAATTTCTAATATGATAGCGGCTGGAGTAATAAAATTAAAACGGAAAATTTTGAACTTTTGACTTTCAATTTTGCCTTTTAAATTTTGAATTTTAGATTTATAATTAATTTATGAAACGCAAAAGAATAAAACCTCAAAAATCACGCCTCAAACATCACAACGTAAAAGCCGCCAAAAAACTTGTCCATTCTAGTCTCGCCAATATTAAAGTTGTCGGCATCGGCGGAGGAGGGGGGAATGCGATTTCCAGAATGAGCCGCCATTTCGGCCGATCCGTTGATTTTGTGGCTATTAATACCGACGCCCAGGATTTGGATTTAACCGAAGCGAAAGGGAAAATTTATATCGGCCGCAATTTAACGCGGGGATTAGGCACAGGCATGAATCCCGAGCTGGGACGTCAGGCAGCCGAAGAAAACCGTTCTGATATCGCCGAATCGCTTAAAGGAGCGGATATTGTTTTTGTTGCCGCCGGGCTTGGCGGGGGAACGGGCACCGGCGCTTCTCCGATTATAGCCGAAGTCGCCAAGCAAAACGGCGCGCTAACTCTCGGTTTTGTTACGAAGCCATTTTCCTTTGAAGGAAGTCAAAGAATGAGAGTCGCCCAGGAAGGACTGCTTAAATTAAAAGAAAAAGTTGATGCCTTAATTATAATCCCCAACGACAGAATATTTTCCATAATAAATAAAGAAACGCCGCTTATAAAAGCATTTGAAAAAATAGACGACGTTATGGAAAATGCCCTAAAGGGGATAGTTGATTTAATCGTTATGCCCGGAATAATTAACGTTGATTTTGCCGATGTCAAAACCATCTTGCAGGATTCAGGTTCCGCTATTGTCGGTTTGGGAACCGCGAGCGGCCAGGACAGAGCGGTTAAGGCTATTAATCAGGCGCTTCATTCTCCGCTTTTAGAAATGAGCGCCGAAGGAGCGAAAGGAATACTTTTAGGAATCGCCGGCGGCAAAGATTTAAAAATGAGCGAGGTGAACGAAGCTGCGAAAATGGTAGCTCAAATTGCCGATCCGTCCGCTAAAATAATTTTTGGCGCCTATTACGACAAAAGCATTAAGCCAGGAGCAGTTAAAGCAACCGTCATAGCTATCGGCTTTAATGGCGCATCGCAAACCAATTCATTATTCAGCAGCTTTGATTCCAGGCCTATTATTAGGGAAGAAGAAATAATTATCGGCCGGCAGGAAAGCGCGCAAAAGCCAGATTTGGAACCAAAAAAAGAATCTAAAAACGACCGGAAAAATCCTCCTATTTCCACGGAAGAAGAAAATGATTTTTGGGAAATTCCCGCTTTCTTGCGCAAAAGAAAACGCTGATTTTTTAAATAATTGTAGTAGTGGGGATAAAAGCCCCGTCCTTAAAATAAGGACGGGGTTGTTTTTTGCCCGCGGTTTTCTATTTCCGTAATTAACCGCGACGCGTTTTTTAAAAAATGAATAACTGCTTTTTCCAAATTTCGGCTGATAGCTTCCGGTGTCTGCTGCGGCCTTATCGCAATGCCCAAAATATAAGGGTATTTTTGATAATGTCTTTTTAAGGCCTTAGCGCTTGATTTTACTTGTATAGGCAATGCCAGAAAAAACGGGTTTTTTAAAAAAATTATAATATCCATTCCTGTGCTATCCATCTCGCCGCCCCCGATAGAACAATGATAATAGCTAATCAGGTCAGGCCTTCTTTCTTTTAATATCTTAGCGGCTCTCCGGACTTTTGCCTCATTTAATTTTCCGATTAACGCTCCGTCGTTAATCTGTTTCGGAACAAATAATTCGTCATTCCTAAGACTTTTGCTATTTTTATTCCTATGTCTGTGTTTAGACAGAAATAATCGCCTCCCTTATTTTTGAATCAATCTATGCTTTTAAAAGCATATTTAATTTTATTATTTAAGTAAAGAGTCTATTCTTGAAGTGTCGGTATGGAATTCAAGCTCGCCGGTTTCGTATTTAAAGCGCGGTTTATAGCCCAATGGATATTTTTTAAGGCCACAGGCTATCCTTTTTATCTGAAAATGTTTTAAAATCCTTTCTGTTAAATCTCCAAGCCGGCCGGCAAGCAACCGCTCAATAATATTTTTAAGACGCGAATCATCGTTAATTAATCTTATGTCGTCAAAATAACGCCTTGGCGGATTAAGCCAATCATTAGCGCTAAAAAAATTTTCTATATTTTCGCGGCCGCCAAAAATAGGAACTAAATTTTCATAAAGTTCATTCCAGTAAATATCGTAAGGCGGGGAGAGCCTGTAAGACTGAGGTGTGACAAAATGATTCAAGCAAATCTTATCTTTTACTTCCCGTTTTTCATTAACCGCTTTAGGCCTTTTTATCCCCAGTAAGCCGAATACGACAACGGCGAAAAACCTGGCGGTAAACAGCCTGTTTTGGCGGCAGCCAACCAAAACGTCAAAATCAGAATCCTGCCTCACATTCCCTAAAGCCATTGAACCGGCGGCAAAAACAAAGTCAACAAAAGGCAGATATTTAAAAATCTTTGCGTATTTTAGAAACTTACGCCATTTTTCATCCCAAAGGACATCCTGCTTTCTCCTTTTTAAATCATAAATGCCTATTGATCCGTCTGCGTAGGCAGGCCTGCCAATGTTTTGATAAAACTTTTCTTTTTGATCCATAACGATTGCTAATCTTCCTGATCTGGCTTTTCCAAAGTTTTCAAATCCGATTCCAAAGATTGTCCGCTAATTTTCAAAACGTCTTTGTCTATTTTCCCGAACTCCCGCGCTGCCTGATTATACATTGAAACAGTGGTTCCGAGATGCCCGCCAAGTTTTTTTATAAATTCGCTGTAATTTGAAAGATGCCTCCCTAATTCTTCAACTCGCTTGCGGATTTCTTTCGCCGATTCCTCAATCTTAAGCGCCCGCAATCCCTGAAGCACCGTCTGGAGATAGGCTAAAAACGAAGTGGGGGAGACTATAATAACTTTGTATTTTCCGGCGGCCTTTTGGATTAAATTTTCCGTGTCTTCCGTCACCGCGCCTACTTTATTTATGAGTAAATCGTAGTAAATCGCTTCATGAGGAATAAACATAAAAGCGAAATCGGTCGTGCCTTCTTCCGGCCGGATATATTTTGAAGTCTCAATAATCCTGTTTTTAAGGTCATTGATAAAAATTTTCTCAAGCCTGTCTTTTTCGGCGGGATTAGCCGCTTCTACCAGCCTGTTGTAATTTTCCAGGGAAAATTTTGAATCTATCGGGACAATTTTTTCATTCGGTTTTTTGCCGACAAAAACAACGGCATCAACTATCTGGCCGTCTTTAAACTGATACTGCATTTGATAAATTTCCGGCGGCAAGACATTCTTTAATACCGTTTCTAAATAATACTCTCCCAAAACGCCGCGCTGTTTTGGATTTTTCAAAATATCCTCCAATCCTTTAAGTTGATCGGTAACGCCCATCACTTGCTTCTGCCCTTCGCCGACTTTGGTGAGCTCTTGGGTGATTTCTTTTATGATTTTGGCGCTTTCGCTAAACTGGCTTTGAATAGCCCTGCTTGATTCCGCTATCGCCTTATTTGATTCGCCCAGTCTGGCGTTAAGAGTCCTGTTCATTTCATTGATTTGGTTTTGAAGTAAAAGCAAAGACTGGCTCTCTTCACCGTCAACCTTCTTTTTGCTTTTAATTAAAATAACGGCAATCAGCGCCGCCACCGCCAAAATTAAAATAATCAATAAAATAATTTCCATAATTAATTATCTATAAACCAAAGAAAAAATAATGGCAAGAACTATAAATACCGCCAGCGCGGCAAAAATAGAATAATAAACTCCTATTCTTGGCGTTAAGAAAATTATAACGATCATATAAGGTATCCAGACAAAAATTGTTCCCCATGTGGTAAACTTGGCGCTTTCAACCACAAACCCTTCTTTCTTTTCCAGCCCAAAAAAAACATAAGAAAGCCAGGTATAAACAGGAAGCAGGGTCGCTATCTTTGAAGCCAACGGCAAACCGATATTTTCCAAAAGGACTATTGAAGTTGTTATTATTCCGCCGATAATAAAAGAAAATAAATAAATCATCCTATCTTTATAAAATAAACTCATTATTTTCTTCCGACTTTGTTTTGCAGAAAAATTTACCACTAAGAGAACGCGTATTTTTTATATAAAGATGGTGATGATAAATCATTAATTTATTATATCAAGAAAACCAAAAAAAAATAATCGTCGGCTAAAACTTTAGCTGCTGCGCTATCGCGATAATAAATATGTTATGATGAAAAAATGATAAAAATTTGGCGAATAATTTTATTTATTTTTGGCGCCGCCGTCTTTTGGATTGGCTTAAAGCTATCAGTTTTTCTTTTGATGCTGTACCATCCCGAAAGCTTTGGTAATATCGGATTGGGAATTATCGCCCTGGCGCCGGGACTGATGATTCTTGGAATTATAGGCGTAATAATCGCCATTATTGGCTTAACCTTGATTTTATTGGCTATTTTTAAAAAGAAATAGTGATTTCGCCGCTCTTAATTTTCTAATACGTCAGCCGCTTTCTATGTTTTTAATTTATTTGTTATAATTAACTTAATGTTAAGAAAAATTCGCCTCAATCCCAAATCCTTAATCCTTAATCCTCAATCCTCGGAGGGATTTACCTTGATTGAGCTGGTTGTTTACATCGGCGTTTTTGTCATTGTTTCGCTTTTTTTTGTGGATATTTTACTTTCAGTAACCAGCATTCAATCGCGCCAAAACGCAGCCAGTGTCGTTGACCAGGAAAGCCAGTTTCTACTCCAACAAATTCAAACGCAAGTGGAGCAATCAAGCATTATAGACATAGCCGTCAACACGCCGACCTCAACTCTGCTGTTGCGAATGCCTTCAAGTTCTGTTGACGCCGTCTTTATTTACGCCTCTTCAACGGCTGTTTATATGAAACAGTGTCCTAATTATCTTCAGCAAGCTTGCGCTGCTCCTACCGCCCTAACCAGCAACCGCGTTAATGTCAGCGGACTTACCTTCACCCGCAAGCAAAACCCCAACTCCCGCGATTTAGTCAGTATTAGCTTTACAATGACATATAACGGCAACAATCCCCAGCAAATCTACGCTTCTTCTTTTGATTCCGCTATCGCCCGCGTAAATGCGGCGACTTTTGATAGTGGATTATACCCATCCTCCAATGGACTAGAAGAAATCGGTTCTGGTCCGTCTTCTTACTGGAAGGACATCAACGGCACAGCAATTTATTTTGCTTGGGATGGCAGCAATAATCCTTTGGTCGGCGTAGGCACAGGAAGCAGCAATCTCAATCAAACTCTTAACATTAACGGGGGATTACAAATTTATCCTTATAGTATTTCCCAGCCAACCTGCACTAGCGGCACCTCTAACCGTGGCACCCTATGGTTTACCCCTAACGGTTCCGGGCAAGATCATCTTTATCTATGCGCTAACAACGCTTCGGGCACACCTGGCTGGCAAGCTATTTATTAATTTGACGGCTGAAATTCATCTTACTATAATTTAATTAATAATGCCTAAACAATTATCAAAAAAAGACATCAAAGAAGTTTTTGTTGAAACGCTTGAGCCGTTCGCCAAAGCCGTTCAAACCGATTTTAATAAAGTCAATAATCGTCTCAATGGCATTGATGGTCGCCTTGACGGAATCGAAAACCGTCTTGACGGAGTTGAGCATCGTCTTGATGGAGTTGAGCGTTGTCTGGATCAAGTTGAAATAGATATAAAAGAAATGAGAGAAAATTCCAACGCGTTATTTTCGAAATTAGATGAGTTTATTTCTCTTTATAAAAAACACGATCAGGAATTAACTATTTTAAGCGCCCAAGTGCGGCGCTTAGAGGAAAGAATCGTTAAGTTGGAAGCGAAAAAAGTTTCACGTTCAAAAAAATGAATTTTAAATCAATTAGCGAGAAAATAAATGCTTTGCTTAAGTCGTTAACCAAAAGAGAAATTATTTTAATTGCCGTTATTATTGTTTTGGTGATTATTGGCTTGGTTTTCGGTTTAGCTAATTTAAAGTCCCTTAATTCAAAATTGTCATCAATACCGGCGGCCTCATTGCCTCAAGGACTAACCGTCAATCCGCTTTCGTTGTTAAATCAAACATCAACTCCGCCGATAACCTACAAACCTATTTCCGGTCCGGTAACAGTCCCCGGAACCAGCTCTAATCAATCAGGCGACGTAGCTATTCCAACTTTAGTCATACCGGCGCCAATGAATCCATTTATTTCCAATAAGGCTTTTAGTATTAATATATCCGCTAACACTTTTAATCCGTCAAAAATAGCGGTTTATCAAGGCGATATTGTAAATATTAGCTTCTCCGCTAAAGACAAAGCTTACGATGTCTTTCAGCCTGATTACGGCTGGAAACAAACTATTCCTCAAGGCGCCACCAAACTTGTTGCTTTTCAGGCTTATAAGAGCGGCCAATTCACTTTTTATTGCCCTTCTTGCGGCGGTCCCTCAAAAGGTCCCGTTGGTTATTTATTTGTCGTTTCTAAATAAAGCAGTATAATTTAACTATGAATAAAAAATACATAATTTTATTAATAGCGGTCGTCGTGGTAGTCGGCGTAATAGGAGTCTGGTTTGGGCTGATGATTAAATCTTCGCAATCGGTTCAGCTTTCTCCTTACTCTATGGTCTATCTTTCAACCGGCGATGTTTATTTCGGCAAACTTGATATGTTTCCTTGGCCGACCATCACAGATGTCTGGATGCTTCAAAAAAATTCCAACGGCCAACCAAGCATTGTTCCTCTGAAAAATCTTCCTTACGGCTTGAACGACGAAATTAGGCTTAACCCCCAGGAAATAGTCTGGTGGAGCCGGCTTACAGCCGACAGTCAGTTTGCCCAAGCCCTTGCCAATCCCGGCGCTCTTAATTCGGCGCCGCAATCAACTTCCACTCCATCCGCTCCTCCCGTCGCTAAATAAAATTAAATGGCAAAAAAAACAAAAAAAAATATTTTTAATAAATCAGAACGGTATTTCGGAGTCGTTTTAGAGAAGATGGATTCCAATATTCAATCTTTTTTAGACGGTCATCAAACACTAGACAAAAAAATAGACAATCTTAAAGATAATATAGACGGCCGCTTTAAAGAAGTAGATTATAAATTTGATATAGTTTTTGAAAAATTTAACGATGTTGACGCGCAGCTAAACGATATAAAAGACGAATTGCATATTATTCGCAACGATTTGAAAGAAAAAGTCAGTCGGGACGAATTCGTCCTTTTAGAAAAACGTGTAATGGCTTTAGAAAGAGCAAAAAAATGAAAAAAGATATTAAAACCAAAAAATTAACTGCCGAAGAGCGTCATTTCGGTGTTTTAGTCGAATATATGGATCATAAGTGGAGTTTTGTCGCTGAACAATACAGAGGCATTAAAGAAGATATAGAGGACATAAAAAAACGCTCGATTCTCATACCGAAACTCTTAATTCCCACACCGAGATGATCGGCCAAATTATGGTTGATCTCGCTATTAATAAAGAAGACGTTGAATTTATTAAAAATTCTCTTAAGAAAAAAATTGACGTGGAAGAATTTTCCACGCTGGAAAAAAGAGTGATCCTTTTAGAGAAAAAATTGTTGGCTAGGTAGTTTTATTTATAAAAAAATATTATATAATTAAATTAAAATGGTCCCGTTAGAGATTAACCAACTATGAATATCATGTTTTATATATCAAACAAAATAATAAACTACGCGACTTGGTCAGTTGCGTTATTCACGGAAACGCAAAGCGTTTCCTATCTCTAACGGAATGGATAAACTTCGCAAAATAATAATATTTATAGCTGTTCCGTTGATTATTTTCGCGGCGGCTTATTTGATTACCCGGGCCGCGCCAACCTGCGGCGTCGGTCAGCCCTGCAGTATTATTTCTATTTATAATGGCAATAGCGTCGGTATCAACACAAGCACGCCTTCTTCTGCTACTCTCACCGTCGTCGGTTCCTCAACGCCGTCTAATATTTTTTTGGCTCAAAACGCCACTGGCAGTGTTTCTCTTAACTACAGCAACACCGGCGTGCTTACTTTAACCGGCGGTTCTATTTTCGCTCCCAGCGTATCTGTTAGCGGCTTGGTTAGTGCTAATTCGGTTAGCGCCACCACTCTTATCGGCTCCCTTAACGCCTCTTACGTTGCAGCCGGCACTTTCGGCTCAAATATAGGGGGTGGGAATTTTTCTTTCCCTAACGGATTGTCTGTTAATACCACTACTTTTTTTGAGGGCGGAGCCCCAAATTTTCAAGTTGACGGTCCAGGATTTTTTTATTCGCCTAGTAATCCGCAAATATCAACAGCTATTGGTAACGGAGCAATATCGTTTATAAATAGCAATATAAGTGCTACAATAGGTGCGAGTGCTAGTGGAACCATATTATTTTTAGATAGCAATGATAATCCTACTTTTATGTTTGATCAGGGCGGTAATGGAGCGTTTTTAAATAGTTTACAAATTGGCACAACAACGACTTCAACAGCCACTTTTAAGGTTTCTAACGCCTCTTCCTCGGCGGCTTTGGTTGTAGTGCCCTCCGGCAACGTCGGTATAGGAACGACTACGCCCTCAAATCCATTAACAGTTAGCGGTAATGCTAATTTTAGCGGTCAAGTCGGCATCGGGACGACGGTGTCAACTAGTATTAATTTAGTCTCTAGTAATACAAATGGCATAGAAGCTATCGAAGGAGATTCTTCTGGAAGTCTTGGTAATTCTTTCGGAATATTGGGAGGGTATAATTTGGGACGGGTAGGAGTAGTTGGAGGCGGCATAGGCGTAATAAATAATAATTCATCAGGTAGTAGTGGTGGAGGATGGGATTTTTGGGCTAAAAATAATGGCTGCATAGCCGGTCCCATGAATACATCGTTAGGAGAATATTCATTATGTATTCAAGCCAATGGAGTTGTAACATTCAATAATACTACAACCCAAACTTTTGCGGCGATTAATAGTAATGGCAATAGTTATTTTAATGGTGGCAATGTCGGAATAGGGACGACTACGCCCTCAAATCCATTAACAGTTAGCGGTAATGCTAATTTTAGCGGTCAAGTCGGCATCGGGACGACAACATCAAATTACTCCCTCAATATTGAGGGGGGTACTGGTTATAACGGAATTTATGTACACAGCAATGTAGCAGATGGGTACGGTATAAATGTCTCAAGTGGAGGGAGATATGGAGTCTATGCGTATACGACTGGTCCAGCAACATACGCTATTTATGGATCTGGAGCAGCCGGTTATGATTTTGGGGGGGTAAATGGCGAATACACGAATGGTGGTGTTTGGACTAACGGATCAAGCCGTGCGCTTAAAACAGATTTTACCAACTTAAATAAAGATGATATTTTAAACAAAATCATGAAGCTTCCTATAACAAAATGGGTTTATAAATCTAGTCCTGATCAATGGCACATCGGACCAATGGCCGAAGATTTTTATCCCTTGTTTGGCACAAGCAACGACAAGTCAATTGACACCGAATCACCGGCTGGAGTAGCTCTAATTGGCATACAAGCGTTAAACGACAAAATAACCGCCCAGCAAACTGAAATAAATTCTCTTAAATCCCTCGTCTGCTCAGATCATCCAAAAAATTCCTACTGCCAGGCAAAAAATTAACCTTATTATTTTTTAATTTAGAAAAGTTATAAATTATTTATCCTTTATCTCACAACATCCTTACATTCTCAAGTTTGTAAGAATGTTGTTTTCTAAAAAAAATATAGTTTTTAAAACTGTCAATTTTTAATCATTAATAATGATGGTTTTTTGTGATAATATTTCAATATGTCTCCTGATTTTTTTGACGTTCATACCCATCTTAATTTTTCCGCTTACGAAAAAGATTTAAGCGAGGTTTTAGCAAGATGCCGGAAAAACAAAATTTGGCTGGTTAATGTCGGCAGCCAAAAAGACACTTCTTTAAAAGCAATTGAAATAGCTAACGCCAAAGAAGGTATTTTTGCTTCAATCGGCCTGCATCCCATTCATAGTTTTGAATCATTTCATGATAAAAATGAAATTAGCGGCGACAAAGGTTTTGCTTCACGCGGAGAAAAATTTGACTATGATTTTTATAAAAATTTGGCGCAAAATCCGACAGTTGTGGCGATAGGCGAGTGTGGGCTGGATTATTATCATCTTCCGAACGAATCATTAAAAGAATTAGAAAAAGAAACTCTCATTTCTCAAATAGAACTGGCGGCCGAGGTTAAAAAGCCTTTAATGATCCACTGCCGCAACAGCCAAAACCAAAACGATGCTTTTTACGACTTGATTTCCATCCTAAACTCTAAATCATCAATTCTAAATTCTCCGCCAGGCATAATTCATTTTTTCAGCGGCAATCTTGAAGACGCCAAAAATCTTTTAGGTCTGGGATTTTATTTCAGTTTCGGCGGCGCCGTAACTTACGCCTCCCGCAAAACCGGCAAGAGCGGCTACGAAGAAACGCTAAAATTCCTGCCAATTGACCGGATTTTAAGCGAAACCGACGCGCCTTACGTTGCGCCGGTTCCTTACCGTGGCCAGAGAAACGAACCGCTTTTTATGATTGAATCAATTAAAAAAATCGCCGAGATTAAAAATATTGATTTTGAAAAATTAAAAATCCAATTAGTTAAAAACGCTTTTGACGTTTTTCAGCTAAATAATTAATTTTCCGTCTTAAATTATTTTTCGCTCTTAAAAATAACATCCTTACATTCTCAAGTATATAAGGGTGTTATTAGAATATCATTTTATTTTCTGAAATAATTTTAAAAAACCAAAGAATGCCTTTCCGTATGGCGACAGAGTATGCTCAACAAATTTACCCTTATATTTTTTATTTATTAATCCTGCCTGATAAAGCCGTCTTGTGTGTTCGCCGATCGTTTTTTCGTTTGCCTGGAGCGCGCTTACAATGTCTCCTAGCGTTATACTGTCGCGCTCAGCGATAAGAAGCAGTATTTCTATGCGATAATGGTTGGATATTCCTTTAAGATGCCTTTCCATTTGTTTGGCCGTTTTTGTTTTTTCCATAATTTTATCATACAAAAACATCCTTACATTCTCAAGTTTGTAAGGATGTTTTTGTTGATAATTTTGATTTTTAATGAAAATTAAGATAAAATTTTTTAATATGGCTTATATTTTTTCAAAAATAGAAAAAAAATGGTCTAAAATTTGGTCTGAAAATGGCCTCTACGAGCCGAAGATAAAAAAACCTTCGGCCAAGCGAAAGCCGTTTTATAATCTGATGATGTTTCCGTATCCTTCCGCCGAAGGATTGCATGTCGGCAATATGTACGCTTTTACCGGCAGCGATATTTATGGCCGATTCAAAAGGATGCAAGGCTATGATGTTTTTGAACCGATTGGGCTGGACGGCTTTGGAATACATTCGGAAAATTACGCGCTAAAAATAGGGATTCACCCCGCCAAGCAGGCGAAAATATCAGAAAAAAATTTCTATCGGCAGCTTGAAGCCATAGGAAATTCTTTCGCCTGGAAAGAAAAACTGGAAACTTACGACCCCGATTACTACAAATGGACGCAATGGATCTTCGCTCAATTTTTTAAAAAGGGATTGGCTTACCGCAAAAAACAAGCGGTTAATTGGTGCCCGTCCTGCAAAACAGTCTTAGCCGACGAACAGGTAATCGCAGGCAAATGCGAGCGTTGCGGCACAGACGTTATTAAAAAAGAGCTTGAGCAATGGTTTTTTAAAATTACCGACTACGCAGAAGAACTATTGAATGATTTAGAAAATCTAGATTGGTCGGAAAAGGTTAAAATAGCCCAAAAAAATTGGATAGGACGCTCTGATGGAGCGGAAATAGAATTTCAGATTAAAAATTCCGAACATAAAATTAAAGTTTTTACCACCCGTCCAGACACGCTTTTTGGCGCCACTTATTTAGTTTTGGCGCCCGAGCATTATTTAATAAAAAATTTAGAATTCAAGATTGAAAATTGGAAAGAAGCCGAAAAATATATTGAAAAAGCCAAGGCGAAATCAGAAAACGAAAGAATAGCCGAAGGCAATGAAAAAACTGGCATTATTTTAAAAGGAATCAAAGCTTTTAATCCGGTGAACAACGAAGAGCTGCCGGTTTGGATCGCCGATTACGTTTTAAGTTCGTACGGAACGGGAGCAATTATGGCTGTTCCCGCCCACGACCAAAGAGACTTTGATTTTGCCAAAAAATACGGCTTGCCAATAAAAGAAGTTGTCAGGCCGGCTGACAACGCCAGTTCGGGATCAATAAATTTATCTAAAATTGAAAAAGCTTACGAAGCAAAGGGCGTTTTGATTAATTCTCAAAACTTTAACGGCAAAAACGCCGAGGAAGCTAAATGGGAAATAGCTAAATTTGCCGGAGGAAAAAAGAAAACCAATTACCGCCTACGCGACTGGCTGATTTCCCGCCAAAGATACTGGGGACCGCCAATCCCGATGATTTATTGCGAAAAATGCGCCGCCGAAGGAAAAGGCGAGCGTAGCGATATGCCGGGGTGGTATACCGTTCCAGAAAAAAATTTACCCGTTGAATTGCCTTTTTTGAAAGATTTTAAGCCTATGGGAACTGGCGCTTCGCCTTTAAGTTCGGTTAAGTCATTTTACGAAACAACCTGCCCTGTATGTCATTCCAAAGCCCGCCGCGAAACCGACGTTTCTGACACGTTTTTAGATTCGGCCTGGTATTTCTTCCGTTATCTTGATGTTAAAAACAAAAAGAAGGTATTTGATAAAACTGTTATTAAAAAATGGCTTCCGGTAGATATGTATATCGGCGGCGCGGAACACGCGGTTTTACACTTACTTTACACCAGGTTCGTAACAAAAGTTTTCCACGACATGAAGCTGATTGATTTTTCCGAGCCGTTCAAAAAATTCCGCGCTCACGGTCTTTTAATAAAAGAAGGCGCGAAAATGTCCAAGTCAAAAGGGAATGTCGTTAATCCCGACGAATATATTAAAAAATTCGGAGCTGACGCATTAAGAATGTATCTTATGTTCCTGGCTCCTTTTGAACAGGGAGGGGATTTTCGCGACAGCGGAATTTTAGGCATAACCAGATTTCTGGAAAGAACAAGAAAGCTTGGCGAAAATATAATCAAATCAGATAAAAAGGCAAAAAATCAAAATTTAGAAAAATATCTTAATCAAACAGTTAAAAAAATAACCGAAGACATTGAATCTCTTCACTACAACACCGCCATCAGCAGCTTAATGATTT
This sequence comes from Patescibacteria group bacterium, assembly GCA_023484365.1. The sequence goes on along the minus strand of JAMDBA010000028.1, from coordinate 4,802 downwards.
TATTAAGCAGATTAGAAGACGCCGAATACTTATCTAGAGATTATTTTGAGAAATTTTTAAAACTCCTGGCGCCGTTCGCTCCGTTTTTAACCGAAGAACTTTGGAGTAAGTTTGGAAATAAAAATTCCATTCATTTGGAAAAATGGCCAACTTATAACGCTAAATTAATTAAGGAAGAAACATTTAAGCTTATCATTCAGATAAATGGAAAAACCAAGGCCACGATTGAAGCAGAGAAGGGTATGTCCAAAGAAAAAGCGGAGGCGATAGCCACGGCCGATCCTAAAATTAAATCAAATCTCCAACGGTTTAAAACGGAAAAAATTATTTATGTTCCGGATCGCCTGATTAATTTTGTTATTAAAGAACAATAAAATCTTTCGTCTTGATATATTTGCGCCCGATTAAACGGGGGAGTAAAATAAAATAAATGCACAAACACAGGATAATAGGAATCGCGCTTCTAATCTTAGCTTTAAGCGTTGGTTTGTATATTTTTCACATAGGATTTCAAGGATTAGGCGTCGGCAAGCTTTCGCTTGGTAATATTTTCGTGTCTCCCGTATCAAATCTCCGGCCGGCAACCTCAAGTCAGACACAAACATCTTCTCAACCGTCCCAACCAATATCGCCGCCGGAACCAACTCCGAATTATACCGCCGCAGCAACTTCCAGCGAACCGCAAATAAGCACTTCGGAAATTCCTACCGGCTTTACCCGAAAAGAACTTTCTCCTTATTTTCAAGAAATAAACATCGGCAATGCTTCGCCAAATTACGGCGATTACGCCCAGATTTCAATTCAATCTTATAATTTACCCCAAACAGAAAAAGTTGATATTACCGGTTGGGCAATAAAATGGAATACAGGAAAATTCGTTATTCCTCAAGGGGTGGCCTTATACGATCCATCCGGATGGGAAACGCCATCGGATATTAATTTATTTAATAATTCAACAGTGAATATTTATTCCATTCCAAACTCGCTTGGCGTTAATTTTGAAATTAATAAATGTATCGGCTATTTAGCGAATCGCTACCAGTTCACGCCAGAACTCCCATCAAGTTGTCCAACGATAGACAGCTCTGAATTTTCAAACCTTAGCGGCGATTGTCAAAACTACATTGATTCCATAAACGGTTCTTGCCAGGAACCCGGCCCTAATCTACCCTTTACCTACAACGATCCGTCCTGCTCAAACGTGCTCAATAAATTTAATTACACAAGCTGCTTTAATAGTCACAGGAATGACCTTGATTTCTTGACTGGCGAGTGGCGAATCTGGAACGCGCCGTTAAATTTTGACCAAAGCCACGACAACATTCTCCTTTTTGACAAAAACGGCCTGCTGGTTTCTCAATATCAATATTAATTTGATTAAATAATCGTAATTTAGTAAAATCAAATAAAAATATGAGTTTAACAACAATTATTATAATAATTTTAGCTGTCATCGTTATCTGGTTTATAGCCATATTTAACAGTCTGATAACCAGAAAGAATAGGGTTGCCGAAGCCTGGTCAGATATAGAAGTCCAACTAAAAAGACGGTACGATTTGATTCCCAATTTGGTGGAATCGGTCAAAGGTTATGCCGCCCACGAGAAAAGCGTTATTGAAGACGTCACCAACGCCAGGACGGCCGCGATGTCCGCTCAAGACCCTAAAGAAAAATTAGCCGCGGAAAATCAACTTTCTCAAACCCTAAAAAGCCTTTTCGCAGTCGCCGAGAATTACCCGCAATTAAGGGCTTCCGAAAACTTTCAAAAATTACAGGACGAACTTGTTGATACCGAAGATAAAATTCAGGCTGCCCGGAGGTTTTATAATTCTAACGTCCGAGATTACAATATCGCCATTGAAGTTTTCCCAAAAAATTTAATAGCCTCTATTTTTGGTTTTGGCAAAAAGGATCTTTTTGAAACAGAAAACGACGCGGAAAAAGAACCTGTTAAAGTAAGTTTTTCAAAATGAATCCCGTAGTAGAATTTTTATTTTATTATTATTTTATTTATAAAAAACTAAAATTAATTTTGTGAAAATCATAATATCAAATAATTTATTGTTGATAAAATTTAGCCAGGGAATAGATCAAAATTTCACTACGGGATGAATCTGTACACTCAAGTAGCTTCAAACCAAAGAAAAACTTGGTTGTTTCTGACTTTTTTTCTGGTTCTAATAATCGGATTCGGCTGGCTTTTTAGCGTTGTTTATAATTCTTCCGCTATATTGATTTTCGCTGTAGCTTTAAGTTTATTTTTGAATATCTTCAGTTATTGGTATTCCGATAAATTGGTTTTAAAAATGGCTGGCGCCAAACCGGTAGAAAAGAAAGATAATCCCGAGCTTTACCGAATCGTTGAAAATCTGGCGATTACCGCCGGATTGCCAACGCCAAAAATATATATCGTCAACAATCCTTCTCCAAACGCATTTGCCACGGGGCGCGACAAAAATCACGCTGCTGTTGCCGTCACCAGCGGACTTTTGCAAATTCTGAATAAAACCGAACTTGAGGGAGTTCTGGCGCACGAATTATCGCACATCGGCAATAGAGACACGTTGATTTCAACTATCGTTGTTGTTTTTGCCGGAATTTTTACTTTGCTGGCCGACTTTTTTTTGCAAATAAGCTTCTGGAGCGGAGGATCGCGGGATAACAGAGACTCTGGAGGTAATTTTGCTTTCGTTGCCGGTTTGATAGCCGCGATATTAGCGCCTATCGCCGCCACGCTTATTCAACTGGCTATTTCCCGAAAAAGAGAATTTTTAGCTGACGCCTCAGGCGCGCTTTTAACGCGCTACCCAGAAGGACTAATCAGCGCCCTTAAAAAAATATCGGCCGGCCAACCGATGAAAGTCAGCTCGTCAATAGCTCATCTTTATTTTGAAAGCCCGCTTAAAACCGACATGGGAAACAGCAAAAGAACTCCTTTCTTAGTAAAAATTTTCATGACTCATCCGCCAATAGAAGACAGGATAAAAGCGCTAAGCGATTTAAAAGTATAATAAACATTTGAGAGGATTGCTCCCTAACCGCATTTCTAGTGGATATTAAAGATATTTTATAATCAGAGACAAAGCGGAGGCGGGAGGATTCGAACCTCCGAGGGGATTTCTCCCCAACCGCATTTCGAGTGCGGCGCGTTAGACCACTCTGCCACGCCTCCGCTTTATCTCCGTATTTATATTTTAATATCCGTCAGACCGTTACACCAACCTTCTCCATTTAACTTATTTCAATTATACGATATTTATTAATGTAAATTTTAACTTTGGCGTTTAATTTCCTCCGCGCCTGAAATATATTTCAGACGCAAATTAAACTATCAATTTTTCACTTATCGTCTCATCTATATCCCCTCGGAGGGAATTGCCCGCGACTCGCTTGCTCGCCGTCGCTCGCAATCGGTCTGGGCACCACCTCGCTATTTTTTCTGCTGAAAAAATACGCTGCGGCGTTCAATTCCATTTTGTCCCCTCGGAGGGAATTGAACCCCCATTTCTTCCTTAGGACGGAATTGCTCTATCCGTTGAGCTACGAGGGGAATTTGAATATCTCGCGAAATTATTATAATATAGGTAAAGTTGAATGTAAAATTAAAAACAAAGTTTTAACGGGCCTATAGTAAAACGGCATTACGCTTCCATGGCATGGAAGAGGTCGGGGTTCAATTCCCCGTAGGTCCACCAAAAATATTTAACGTCCGAAATCTTCAATGCTTAAACCGAAGACAAAAGCGGCGTTTTGATTAAATAAATATAAAAATCCCGGCTTTTAAGCCGGGAGCTAATAGAAATTATTTGCTGTTGGTAGTTCACCCGGACACCAAATAAAAGCACATCTGCTTGCCGGCGTCCAAAATCTATGCTTTAATAAATCCAGAAAATTAAAAATCGCCTCTGCTTGTTAGCGGATGGCGAAAAACAAGGAGAGAACATAATGAAAAATCCCGAAATAGTCATTACAGGAGGACCCTGTTCCGGCAAAACAACAGGAATGAATTATTTGGAAGAAAAGCTTGCCGACAAAGGATTCCGGTCTTTGATGGTTCCAGAAGTCGCTACCATGATAATTTTAAGCGGTTTGCGCGATATTAATGAAATCGCCAAACAATCGCCGGATAAATTATTAGCCATAGAAGAGAGTATTTTTTTAACACAACTCTCATTACAAAAAAGATATAATGATCTGGCCGCGGTTTTTCCAGAAGGGAAAAGAGTCGTCCTTTACGACCGGGGGATTATGGATATTATGGCTTACACAGGCGAAGACTATTTCAATTATCTGCTTAAAAAACACGGGCTTAACCGCATACACGCCAGAGATTCTTATGACGGCGTTATTCATTTACGAACGGCAGCCATCGGAGCGGAAAAATTTTACACAACGCAGAATAACAAAGCGCGGCGAGAAACTCTGGAAGAGGCGATAACGGCTGACGGAAAAACTTTGGCAGCATGGATAGGCCACCCTCATTTAAAAGTCATAGATAATTCAATTGATTTTGAAGGGAAATTAAAAAGGGCGTTTCGGATTGTTTGTAAAACATTAGGGATACCCGTTCCCACAGAAATAGAAAAAAAGTATTTATTAAAAGCGCGGCCGGATTTTCATCATCCGATCCTCATGTCCGCTCAAAAAATTTTTATTGAACAGATGTATTTGACGTCCGACGATCCGACAAAAGAAATCAGAATCAGAAAGAGAAGCCAAAACGGCTCTAATATGTACTACCAGACAGTCAAAACCAGAATTGACGAAATTGAGCGCTACGAAACCGAATTTCCGATAACCA
>JAMDBA010000015.1 GCA_023484365.1 Patescibacteria group bacterium | reverse complement strand
CATCCTTTCGGCCAGCTTTTTTCTAAACTTTTAAACGCCATTACTATTGCCGCCAAGACCGACCCCAATCCTCAATTTAATCCCCGCCTTCGGTCGGCAATTGAAAAAGCTAAAGAAAACAACGTCCCTCAAGATAATATTGATAGAGCCATAAAGAAAGTCTCGGAGAGTGCCCAGAACCTTGAAGAACTCGTTTTAGAGGCTTATGGGCCGGGCGGAACAGCTGTTTTGATAGAATCTATTACCGACAATAAAAACCGCTCTATAAGCGAAATTAAAAAGGTTTTAGGCGACAATGGCGCCAAGTGGGCCGAGATCGGCAGCGTTAAGTGGGCTTTTAATCCTCCTTCGGGCAATACCGACTGGACGGCAAAATTCCCTCAAGACATTCCCGAGCAAGATAAATCATCTATTTTAAAATTAATTGAAATTCTGGAAGACCGCGACGACATTCAAAAAGTCGTAACTAACGCTAAAATATGATAATTTTAGGAGTTGATCCCGGTAGCAAACGGGTCGGTTATGGATTATTAGAAAAAACCGGCGCTAAACTTAATTTGCTGGATGCCGGACTGCTAGAAATAAACAAGCCTCTGCCGTTAAATTTATTAGAAATAGAGAGCGGGCTGACTGGGTTGATAAAAAAATTCCGGCCCGAAAGGATGGCTATTGAAAAATTATTTTTTATGAATAACCAAAAAACAGGAATTGAGGTGTCGCAAGCTAGAGGCGTCATCTTGCTTTCCGCCTTAAAAAATAAAATAAAAATATCCGAATACGCTCCCAATGAGGTAAAATTAGCCGTGTCCGGATATGGTCTAGCTGATAAAAAAGCGGTTGAAAAGATGGTCAAACTTATTTTAAACAAACCAGACTTAAAACTAATTGATGACGCCGTAGACGCCCTAGCCCTGGCAATAACAGGCGCTTCGCGTCTTGATTAGGCTAAACGCGTAAATTTGACAAATAAAAATACTTGAATATATTTATTAAATTAACCCTGAAAGGATTTATTAATAATAGTCGGTTGGCTGTTAATATAAACAAAAATCGGCGCTATTTATTAGATTATTTTGTTAATATTTCTAACAGGGAAAATAAAAGGTCGGAATAATTTTTAAAACAGGCAGCAAGGGGAAAATCTTAAAATTATATAAGAATTCAACCAGACGTCCTGTTTAGTTTATAAAGCAAACTAACTTCTTATGAAGAAGAAAAAATCTAATCCCAAAATCAACGAAGAAGAAGTTGTTGAAATAGAGGAAGAAGAGGTTGCGTCCGATAACGAAGACGACGATTCTATTGATGACTACGACGAAGAAGACGACGGAGAAGATTCAACTGACGACGAAGACGATTCGGAAGAAAATAATTTTTAATCAAGAACGAACCCGCCGCAAAAATATCCTTGCTTACAAGATGTTTTGAGACGGACTTATTAATCCCCGTTTCGGCATTATGCTGGATCGGGGATTAATAATATAAATCCCGTTAGAAGTTCAGCCAAATTATTGATTATTGCCTAATTGGTAAGCGAACACGCTTACGGTATATCCTTATATAATTAAACGTCTCTCTTAAACTTCTAACGGAATAAATATTGTATAGTTGGCATACTTCGCTTTTGAGGTTTAGAATAAAATTAAAGTTTATTATTAATGAAACAATCAAAAAACAAACCTGATAGAAAAAAAGAAATAAAAAAAATAATCTTATGGACCGTAATAACGGCCAGCGCTTTAATTTTGTCGGGAATATTTATTTTCATTTATTATTTTTTAACTTTACCGTCGCCTTTTCAGCTCGCCTCACAGCAAGTAGCGCAATCAACAAAAATTTATGATCGGACAGGAACCGTCCTACTTTACGAAACAAATGCCGACCAAAAAAGAACGGTAGTTTCGTTTGACCAAATACCCGACGCCTGCAAACAAGCAACAGTAGCAATTGAAGACCAAAATTTTTATACCGAACCGGCTTTTAATGTTTTAGGAATCATCCGGGCGGCTTTTGTTGATCTAGTAAGCGGCCAATTCGTCCAAGGAGGATCAACCATAACCCAGCAATTAGCCAAAAACGCTTTTCTCTCTTCCGATAAGACTATTACCAGAAAGATAAAAGAACTTGTTTTAGCTGTTAAACTTGGACAGCAATACTCAAAAGATGATTTATTATCTTTCTATTTAAATTTAATTCCTTACGGATCAAACCTTTACGGAATAGAATCGGCTTCTGAGGCTTATTTCAATGAGCCGGTTAAAAATTTAGATTTAAGCCAGTGCGCTATTTTAGCTTCAATCCCTCGGGCGCCAACATACTATTCTCCTTGGGGCAGTCATCAAAGCGATTTATTCGCGCGTCAACATGAAGTGCTTTCTAAAATGTTAGATTTGAAAGAAATTACCCAGAAACAATATGATGCGGCCGTAAGTGAAAAAATTTCATTTTCGCCGCCGTCGTCAAGCATTAAAGCGCCTCATTTCGTGATGGCCGTTCTTGATTATCTAACCCAAAAATATGGCGAAGACTTAGTTGATAATGACGGGCTGAAAGTTATAACTACGCTTGATTGGAATCTGCAGCAAGAGGCAGAAAAAGCCGTTCAAGATGGCGTTCAAAGAAATACCGATCTTTATCAGTCATATAACGGCGCCTTAGTGGCTCAGGACGCGACCAGCGGTCAAATACTAGCAATGGTCGGCTCCAAAAATTATGCTTCATCTTCACTGCCGGTTGGCTGCGTGCCGGGAAAAAACTGTAAATTTGAAGGTAATTTTAATGTTGCCACTCAAGGATTAAGGCAACCCGGTTCATCGCTTAAACCTTTTGTCTATTTAGACGCCTTTAAACAAGGTTATACCCCAAACACCGTCGTTTTTGATTTGCCAACGGAATTCGTCCCTAATAATCCGAATTGCCCACCCGATAATATAGATTTTAACTCAACCTCAACCCAATGTTTTCATCCTCAAGATTTTGAAGGAACTTTCGCTGGTCCGGTTAGCCTAAGAGACGCCTTAGCCCAATCAATAAACGTTCCGGCTGTTAAAATTCTTTATCTTGTGGGAATCAATAATGTTTTAAATACCCTGAATGATTTTGGTGTCACCACCTTAAACGACCCAAGCAGGTACGGCTTGTCTTTGGTTTTGGGCGGCGGAGAAGTAAAACTTATTGACTTGGTTGAAGCTTATTCGGTGTTAGCTCAAAACGGAATAAAACATAACCAAACTATGATTTTAAGCGTTACCGATGGTCAAGGCAGAGTTTTAGAGTCTTATTCAGACAATCCAACTCAAATCGCCGATCCTCAAGACGTTGAAATGGTAAACAACATCCTTTCCGATGCCGACGCCCGAAAACCATTATTCCAAAGCAGCCTACCCGAAACCGTTTTCCCTGGATACGACGTAGCTCTTAAAACAGGAACCACTAATGATTATCGCGATGCCTGGTCCTTCGGCTACACGCCTTATTTGGTAGTCGGCGTTTGGGCTGGAAATAACGACAACTCGCCGATGCAAAAAAACGGCTCAAGTATTCTGGCCGCCGTGCCGATTTGGCACGAATTTATGACTGAAGCGATAAAAAATTATCCTCCGCAAACATTTAACCGGCCATCGCAAATTGTTGCCGATAAACCGATATTAAACGGCGATTACCTCGCAAACAATCAAATACATAATATCCTTTATTACGTTAATCCGGCCGACCCGACGGGTCCGACTCCAACCGATCCGCAAAACGACCCTCAATTCAACAATTGGGAGATACCGGTTTTAAACTGGGCAAAACAAAATCTGCCTAATTTTAGCCAATTTAATCAAGCTTCTGTTTTTCCGAATACGACGCAAAACAATAATGATTTAACTGTTAATATTATCCAGCCCACCAACGGCTCTTTTACTAATGGAAATATTAACGTGCAGGCCGAAATTAAATCAAGTCAACCGATAATAAAAATTTCAATTATATTTAACGGTCAAACAATAAAAGAATTTGACGGTAATTTTGGAAATGACTACAGCTTAAATTACGTTTTTACGCCAAGTAACGCCGGATTACAAAACTTGCTAAAAGTTCAAGCTCAAGATTCTAACGGCAACCAGAGCGAAAATCAGGTAATAATTTATTAAGCGATTATTACGGCACCATCAGCTTCTGTGCCCACAACAGCCAGCGAAATTTTATTTTAAAATCGGCATTAAAAGATAAATAAAGGAATTATCTGATATTGATTTTATAAGCGCCGGTTTGCTATTGCCGTTTAAACCCAAGGAAACTTCTTCGCCTGATTTAATAGCTTTTAGGCCGTCAATAAAATATTGCCAGTTAAAACTTATTTCCAAAGAATCTCCTTTTGTTTTAGAGGCTATAAAATAATTATTTTCCCCGATTATCTGATTGTCAGATATAATTTCAATATTTTTCTTTTCTTTTGATATTTTTAATTTAACCTCGTTGCTTTGGTCGCTGAAAATTCCGGAGACTCTTAAAGCTTGAATCATTTCCTGTCTATTTAAAATAATTTCCGTTGTAAATGATTTTGAAATTATCGCCTCGTAATCCGGATAAGATCCTTCAATAATTCTGGAAATTAAATTTAATTGTTTTGTCTTAAAAGCAACTTGATTATTATCAAAATAAATTTTTAATGGTTCGTCAGTTTTAAGAGCTGAAATTAAATTTCGAGCGGTTTTCAAAGGAATTAAAACTTTCAGTTCCGATTTTAAATTACTTTTATAATCTGAAGATGAAAAAGTTTTCTCACTAAGCCGAAAGCCGTTGGTGGCAACCATTTTTAAAACATCTTCTTTTGATGAAAATAAAATCGTTTCCAGTTCCGGCCTGATTGATTGTTCAGCAACGCTAATAATAAGCTGCTCTAAAGATTCTTTAAAAATCAAAGAATTTAATTCAATGTATTCTTCTGTTTTTACCTGAGGAATCACCGGAAACTCTTCGGCTGAATCGCTATTGATAGACGCTTGATAATTATCGGTTTTTATCTCTAATTTTTTTTGTTTTTTCTCCAAATCAAGCCTTTCGCTTTTCAGGTTAGAAATCAAATCATTAAACACCCCGAATGGAACCGCAATTTTTCCTTTTTCAATTACTTTTCCTGATATTGAAAAAATGGCTGCGGATTCCAGATTGGTGGTAATTAATTTTATCTGATTCTCTTCCACGTCAATTAAAACGTCTTTTAAAATCGGCAAATTATTATTCGCGCCGATTGACCGGCCGACTATATCCAAACTTTCTTTTAAATTATTTCTTAGTATTACTACTTTCATTACTATATTAATTATATTATTAGTTGTTTTAGTAGGTGTTTATATTTTTGGGGATAAATGTTTTTTATTTGATTTTAATTGGATTTTATTTATTGATGCTTGTTGATAACTTATTTAAAAGCTTAGGAATTTTAGGTATTAATTTTCATTGGGTTTTATTGATTGTTTCTCTGATAGAAAATATTTTTTGGTTTAAAGCCGCATTTTTATTGATTTCTTGGCCGATTTTTTCGCAACCGTGGATTATCGTGGTATGATCTCGTTTACCCAACTTTTCCCCAATTGATGGATAGGACATATTCAGGATATCCCTAAGAAAATACATCGCTATTTGGCGCGGTTCAACATATTCTTTTTTCCGGCTTTGACCAATAAGTTCATCCAAAGAGATATTAAAATAATGAGAAACCCCTTTTAATATCTGTGGAGCGGTTATTTTAGAAGAAGAATCGTGGGTAGTTTTTTCAATTATTTCTTCAATGTTTTTCCTGTTTAGTTCTATTTTTTTGGTTTCATGATAGAGGAAAATTTGCTTTAAAACTCCTTCTAATTCGCGGATATTTTTTTTCACTTTTTGAGCGATAAGATCAATCATTTCTGAATCAAGGTATTGGTTGTTTTCGGAAAGGCGATTTCTAATTATGGCTACCCGCATTTCATATTCCGGAAAAGTAATATCGGCGCTAAGGCCAGCTTGAAAACGGGAATTAAGTCTTTCTCCTAAAATAGGTAGTGATTGGGGCGGCCGATCGGCGGAAATTATTATTTGTTTGTTGTTTTCGTGAAGAGCGTTGAAAGTGTGGAAAAATTCTTCTTCGGTCGCCGCTTTGCCGCCGATAAATTGAATATCGTCAATTATTAAGACATCAACATTGCGATATTTTTTCTTGATATCTTCCATTCTTTTATTTCTAATTGCCGTTACGACATCATTAGTAAATTTCTCCGAAGTAACATATTTAACTTTAACTTGGTTTTTAAAGTTGTTTTTAATTTCGTTGCCAATAGCCTGAATTAAATGAGTTTTCCCAAGGCCGACTCCGCCATAAATAAACAATGGATTATATTTAACCCCGATTTCTTTAATAATGGCTGTGGCAGCCGAGTAGGCAAGTTCATTTGAGGATCCGACAACAAAAGAATCAAGAGTGTATCTTGGATTAAGATTTGTTTCCGGATCTATTTTGCTAAATTCAAAACCTATCTGGTTTTGCTTTGAATTTTTGACGGCCTGTTTTTCGTTGTTGTTGTTTTCAAAAAGATTTGGCGCGATAACGAAATCTATTTTTTTAACCGAAGAATCTATATTTCTAATGATTCCCAAAATGTTTTTCGCGTATTTGCTTTCCACCCATTCTTTAGCAAAACTATTTGGTAAAGCTACGGTAAAAATTCCGTCTCGCTGATCTAATAAAACGCTTTTTTTCAGCCAGGTCACGAAGTTAGCCCGAGAGACTTGGAGCTCCATTTCGTTTAAAGTTGACTGCCAGGTTTGGTCAAGATTCATCCCGTTAGAAAATCAAAATACATCTTTTCGACTGGAAGATTGTTAAGCAGATTGTTTTGATAATTAATATAATTAAACATTGTTCTTAAATTTTATAACGGGATTCATTAATTAAATTTTAAGTTTTATTACAACTTAGTCAAAAGCTGTTTCGGATAATTTTGGGGATTAGCTGTGGAAAACCGTTTTTTGTTGTTTTTTGGATTATGTTTGCTTCTTTGTTAAAAATAATTTATTATAGAAACATAATGTCGGTAACCTATCAACCAAAAAAGAAAAAAAGGGCAAAGACTCACGGGTTTTTAAAAAGGCGGCGCACACCAACTGGCCGCAGAGTTTTGGCGAGGCGGCGCGCTAAAGGCCGTCATCGGCTGACTGTTTAACGGTACGCTGTTTAAATTTTAATGATAGCCAAAAAATATCGTCTTCCCGTCCAAAGTCTGCCTTTTAAGGCCTTAAAATCTGCCAAAACACCTTATTTCTTAGCCAAGTATTTTGCCGCTCAAAAGCCGTTTAGTCGTTTTGGGGTGGTAATAAGCAAGAAATTTGACAAGAAGGCCGTTGTCAGGAATCTTTGGAAGCGCCGGATTTTTTCAATATTAGGAAAGCGGTTACGGGAAGCCAGCCAACCAAAAGATTTGCTTTTAATCATCTATCCCGAAATGAAAAAAATAAGCTATCAAGACCTTGAAGCCGAGCTTAAAAAACTGAAATAAATCCATGGGTAACTTTTTCCACATCATTTTATATAGACCTCTGTTAAATATCCTGATTTTGTTTTATAACACGATTGCTTTCGGCGATTTAGGGGTCGCGATTATATTTTTAACGGTTTTTATTCGCATTGTCCTTTATCCGTTTTTTCAAAAAAGCGTCCGAAATCAGACTATCCTGCAAAGGATCCAGCCTAAAATAAAAAAAATCCAGGAAGAGCATAAAAAAGACAAAGAAAAACAGGCGAAAGCCCTACTGTTACTTTATAAAGAACATAAAGTCAATCCGTTTTCCGGATTTTTATTCCTGTTGATCCAGCTGCCAATTCTGATAATTCTTTATGATTTATTCTTAAAAGGATTGAACGTCGCTTCTTTTAGCGATCTTTATAGTTTTGTGGCGGCGCCTCGTAATTTCCAAACAACTTTCCTGGGCTTGCTAAATTTGCAAAATAGGAGTATTTTATTAGTAGTTTTAGCGGCGACAGCGCAATTTTTCCAGGGACGCCTGGCGCTGCCTAAATCCGATAAAAGCAAACCCCCTTCATCCGCCGAACAAATAAGCCGGCAAATGGTTTTTATCGCGCCGCTAATAACCATTTTTATTTTCTTTAATTTTCCGGCGGCGGTGAGTCTTTACTGGTTAACAAGTTCGGTTTTTTCAATCGGCCAGCAAATTATAATTAATAAACAAATAAATGGAGAATTTGGAAACAATAATTAAAAAAATAATAGAATTGATGGGCTTTAAAGATTTTAAAGTTGAAGTGAACGAGTCCGATAAGCGCGGATCAATTTTTATATCTGAAAATTACGACCTTATCAAAAACAACGCTTCTGTTTTAGTTGAGTCGCTTAATCATTTAATCTGGCAGATAGCCAAAGAAAAAAATCTTCCCGCTATTCATTTAGATGTCAATAATTACAAACAAGAGCGCGAAAACATCATAACCGAATTGGCTAAAGCGGCTGCCAAAAAAGCGGCGGCAACCAAACAGGAAGTTTCTTTGCCGCCAATGAATGCTTATGAAAGGCGGCTGGTTCACGTTGAGCTTGCTACCCATCCTGACGTGGCGACAGAAAGCGTTGGCGTCGGCCCGTCAAGATATGTGATAATAAAACCGATACAAGAGTAGACGCTGGATTGATTTAAGATTTAGGAAGTATGATTTAAGAAGCAAAATTTTTGCCATAAATTTATGTTTGTAAATCTTAATTCGTAAACCCCCTTAGATTCTCTTATAAAAATTTATTTCTTTGTTTTTTAAGTTATTTTTTGTTTTGCCGGCAAGATTTGAAGTTTTTCGGAATCTACTGGGGTAAATCATAAATCCTAAAATCTAAGCTCTAAAAAATATCTAAATTCTAATATTCAAAATTCCAAAATATATTCAATTTAAATTTTTGATTTGAAAAATTCTGATTCGTTTAAGATTTATATTTCCTAAAAATATCTAAACTCTTACCGTAAATCCTGAATTCTAAATAGTAGATTCTATATTCTGATTTAAGACAGCGTCATCTTATACAGTTTTTGATCGTAGCGATTTATAAAATAAAGAGTGTTTCCGAAAATTTTTATATCGGACATATCATAATTTTCTAACGGGTCGTTAAAATAAAGCCCTATCTGGTTGCTGTTTAAGTCTATTTTATAAATATTATCACTGGTGTAAACCGCGCGCATTAAATAATTGTCGGGCAAAACCTGACTGGCAAAATTCGCGTCGCGGGGCACGGCGCAATAAAGCGTACTGGAAGAGTTAGCGTCAAAAGCGCATTTTGAAGGAAGAGTAGAGACGTTTAATTGACCAATTTGCTGGCCTGAATTATTTATTAAATTAATGTTGCCTCCGCGATTATTAACGCTGGAAGAAAATTCCAGTCCTAAACCATTAGCTAACCAATTTATCATTAAGCCAGGGGTGCTATAAAAGGGCATACTAGCGTATTTAGAGCTGACGTTAAAAATAATAGCGCTGCCAGGGAAATAAGAGCTGGGTTTTTGAATTAAAGAAATAGTGTTTGCTGTCGGCCAGCTGATTTGATAGTCTTGCTGGGCAAAAGTTGCCAATGTTTGCGTTTGGATTTTTTGACCGCCGAAATTAGTTGCGTCAAGATTGTCAGACATGCCATTGTTCTGAAGGTAAGCTATTTGGCTGGAGCTGGCCGGAGAAAAGGCGGCGCCATCTATTTTACCGAGGGAATCTAGCGGCGTCATCGTGCTTGAAGCGACATCAAATAAGCTGAATTTAAAATTTCCTGTTTTAATTAAAATTTTTTGGCCGTCGTTAGAAAACTGGGCGTCAAGGATGTTTGAAGAAAGCGGTTGCGAAAGGGCGTTTTCTTGGCCGCTATTATTGGATATTATTTCTCCGCTGGGCGTGATGTAATAAACGCCGCCGTTATTATTTTGAGAATAATCAACAACGGGGTTTTGGCTGACCAGACTTATTCTTGCGGCCGCTGTTTGATTCTGATTGCCTGAGGGCGTGGTAAAACCAGCGGCGGTAGACGTCGCTGTTGTAGCCGGTGTTTTTGGAGTAAAGAATGAATAAATAAAATACGCAAGAATAGACGCGAATAAGATAACTGCTATTATAATTATTATTAATATTAATCTACGGTTCATTGTTTATTATTAAAACCCAAGGCCAGGGATTACGCCTCCGCTCACGCTCCCACCCTGCGGAGGTGTTTGTGAAGAGGGTGGGTTGGCTGGGGCTCCTGAACCGGAATTAGGATTATATTGTTGGGTTTGCGGAGCTAGCTGGGCTTGCGCATCAAGGCATTTGTTTAGTTCGTCTATATATTGATTGCAAGTTTTAGCTTTCAATATAAGGTCAACTAATCCGCCGCCTAATCCAAGTATTGCTCCTCCAGCTGTTCCAAAAAATCCACCCACCACTGTTCCTGCTGTCGCCCCAGCCAATACCATTCCCCACACCTGTCCTCCTGCACTAGTATTTTCGCAGCCATAAGAGCTTTGTTCTGATTGGAATCTCTTAAAACACCAGTCAGCGTAGTCTCTTGCGTTGTTTTGTTGCGTCAAGTTTGGTATTTGCAGAGATTGTAAATTAGCAATGTTCGGGTTAATTATTTGGAAAATAAGAAAGGCGCCTAAAAGGATGGCCAATCCTAGAAGTGCATTAGTAATCCAGCTTTTAGCATCGCTTTGTTTAGAGGAATTACCGCTGGAAATAGTATAAAGTATGGCTCCATAAACTATCGCTCCCATTGCTAATCCGCCAGCCGCCATTAAAGCAAAATTATAAAATCCTATTACAACGTTAGACAAACTATTTCCAGATGAATTTCCGACAAATTGAGAAAAAGGATTTGTTGTTAACGTCGCCGCAAAAGCCATAGGCGGCGTTATTAAAACTATTATTCCCGAGATAATACGAAGTATTTTATTATTATATTTTTTCATTTTATATTATTTATAATAAAGGATAATAGAATTGGCCGCGCTACTTAATAATTGAGTTGCTTTTTGATTAATACTCAAACCGATATAAATCATATTTCCTTCTTGTGGCGCTTGATTTAATTTAATATCTAATAACGACGGGTCGCTAAGACTAGTCGGCGATTGAGAGTTGGCTGTCCAAGAAATATTTAATCCGGAAATATCATTAACATTAAAAAAGTAAGGAAGCGATCTGACGGTTATTTCTTGATTGGAAAACTGATTTTGAGGATACGGAGCGTCAATAACGACTTGAGGTAAGACGGGGTTGATTTGAATGCTGTTTAAAATAAATCCTCCTGAATAATCGGGAAATTCAACCTGAAGATTTGAGGACAGCCCCCTGCCTCCTATGTCCGGCTCAAAGAAAGTTATCGTCTGAAGTCCGTATCCGCTTTTTATAACATTGTCATTAAGAGTCCATTTAATTTGCATTTTTGAAACGTCAATAAATTTACCGTTTTGAAGCAGGGCGACCGAGGCAACTATCGGCGAATTTTGCATAGGCAAAACTTTGCCTTCAAAATTTGCCGGCGCATAGTTTAAGGCTTTCCAGGTTATTAAAATAAATGGTTCGGTTTGGGCTTTAGCGGAACGTCCCGCTAAAGCTATTGAAATGATTATTAATATTAAGAAAGGTATAACTTTCCTCATTTAATATTATGATAGCATATTAAATAAAAATCCGAAATCCCAATAATGAAATTCTAAATAATATTTCATTTAATAAATTAAAATTTTTAAACTTAGCAGACTTTTAATGGACAATCTATTTTTTTAGCAAACTCAAGAGTGCGCTCCTCTAAATTATATTGTTTTGAATTTTTAATTTTATTCATTTGAATTTGTTTAATATTTCGAATTTAGTATTTCGGATTTTTTAAAATGTAGTTTTAGGCTGCTTCTCTGTATTCTTCCGGCTCCTCATTATCTTCTTCCTCTTCTTCGTTGTCGGACGGAGGCTGATAATTGCTTGGCTCTTTTTCTTCGCTTTC
>JAMDBA010000074.1 GCA_023484365.1 Patescibacteria group bacterium | reverse complement strand
GTAAAATACATATCTGAACTTGCGCATAATTTAGGTTTTAATCGCTTCCAAAGTTCGGATCAGTAAGTGAAAGTATCGGAGAAATCGAGAAATATAATGACCTCCTCCCCGGGCTAGCGCCCGGGGTTTCCTTTTGTGGCATACCAGAGCTTCACTTTGGTATGTAATCGTACCATTCATCCCCGTCCTCCGGCGGCTATAATCATTTCACGACGCCGTCTCCGAACGGGGTTTCCTGGTATAGAAAAACCCGTCCCTGTCGGGGCGGGTTGTGGTCAGGCGCCTGACCAAATTGCCATCCAACCTCTTTCGAGGGATAGCTGTTAGTATAATAGCAGCCATAAATAATTTGTCAAGTGCATGTACTCGTCCATAACATTTGAGACTCTTTATCGGGTAATTTATTTAAAATAATTAAAATTCTTATAAATTTTCTAAAATAAAAAATCTTCTCCTAAGAAAAGATTTTTATCTGGTATTTGTAAAAAGATTAATTTTTGCCGTCTTTTATTTCCCTCTCCACCACATCCAGAATTCTGACCATGACCTCGGTGTCTCTTTGGCAATACTTGAGCATGTCGGTTTTAAGCTCTTGTTTTTTGTGTTCGGGGAGATTGGAGTCAACCAGTTCTTTCCAGCTGGCCGAAGCGGTTCCGCCTTCGTGGATGTTGAGTTCGCTGTAAGGCAAATCCGGCGCTAAAACCGGAGCCACGACTTTGAGGGAACGGCTGGTCCCGAATTCCTTTCGCCAATACAATTCCTTGTCAAAAACTTTCATCAGATCAAACACTCTTTCGTTAACGCCTCTCAAAAAATCGGCGTACTCGGGATACATCTTGGCCATTTCTTCGTTTCTGGTTTTTTCAAAACTCTCGTACCAGACCAGAATGCTGCCTCTGGGACCAATATCTTTATTCAGCTGGGCAAGCAGATCGGGCATGGGATTCTCTAGTTTGTCGGCGAGGAAGTATTTGTGTTCCACCTTGGAGCTTGAGGATTTCTTGATGTGCAAAGAATATTGGAAGGGCATTTTTTGGTAAGGATGGAAACCGTCAAATAAAGGGATGGCCGAATCGTAGGTTTCATAATCAAAGAAATATAAGGGATAAGAAAGGGATTTAAGGGCGAGTCTGACGCTTTCAAGGTTTTTCTTTTCTTCTCCTTCTTCCGTTATTAATTCAACCCCTAGCATTTTCCTGACATCCGAGGAAAGCTCGCTAATAAAATTACAGGAGTTTATATCGGGACACAAGGCGTTCATGGCTTCGTGAACGTCTTTTTGAATCCTGATGACGGAAAGAGCGGATTCTATTTCCGGCTCTATAAAGGGCATCATTTCGGAAACTTCGCCGCTGACGTTTTCTTTGACGAAGAAGCCCTTCTCCCCTTTTTCCGGGCCGCAAAATTCGGCCTTCACTTCGCCGTGTTTTACGAAATCTTTGTTCACGTAAACGATATAAGTGGCGCCTATCTTGATGCCGGCTTTTTCCCAGGTTATTTTCTGAAAAGCGACGTCGACTATCTGGTTTTCATTCCAGGTCTTTTGACCGCCTCTTTTTACGGCGGTGGAGCTTTTGACTTCATAGATATCCCACCTCTCAAAGTCTTCATTATATATAAGGAAGTCGGCTCTGGAGGTTAGCTCTCCTGCCACGACTGTGGGCTGGATAAGTATTTTGCTTCCTTTCTTGATTGAAGCTTGGGTTCTTTTCCAGCCTTCCAAGTTGAATTCTCCTATTTCCACTCCTTTCGGGAAAAGCCCTTTGGATAACTCGTCGACTTCTTTTCCTTCATCTATAAATTTACCGCTCGGATGGATAAGCTCTTCGGGAAGAAGGTCTTTGCGGTATTTGAATAGCCAAAGGTAAAAAGGACAGGTTAGATATTTTTTGAAGTCGGTTTTGGAAAGAAGCATGGTTTATTTATTTTTTATCCGATCCTCCCGGTGTGATTATAACGGTAACGAATCTTTCCGGTTTGATGAATTTTTTCTTTACTCTTTCCAAGTCTTTCAAAGTAAGCGAGGAGATGATATTGAGGCGCTTGGCATCATCTTTTTCCACTTGCTTAACTTCCTGGCCCCTGGCAATTTTTTGCCAGATAAGCGACTCGTAGTCTCTGGCGTGCTCCGCCGCCGAGATTTCAAAAGCGTCAAAGATTTTTTCCTTGAGTTCTTCGAATTCCCGTTTTTGGGAAAGAGGCCTAAGGAGAGATTCCCATAATATCTTTTTCGCTTTCTCGCGGTCCTTGAAGTTTGTTTCCAAGTAAACCATGAAGAGATTCGCTAAGCCATCAATTTTTTGGCAACCGCCGCCGACAACGTATACCAGACCGCGCTTTTCTCTCAAGTTGTCCCAAAGAATGGAGCTGGCGCCGCCAGCCATCAATTTGCTGAGTATTAGCATTGATTCTTCCTCTTTATCGGTAAGCTTTTCGGGCAGCTTGCATCCAACGACCACTGTTTCTTTTTGTCTGTCCGGCTTGGTGATGACGACTTCTTTTTCTTGAGGAAGCTCAGTGTGTTCATCAGACCAGGTGTCTAAAGATATTTTCCTTCCGTTCGCGGGAAAATGTTTGCTGATTTGGCCAACGAATTCTTTATGCTTGACGTTTCCGATGGCGACAACAACGGTGGCAGCGGGAACATGCCATTTGGCGTTGGCTTCAATCAAATCGTCCCGGGTTATTCTGCCAAGCCCCTCAGGCGTTCCCCCGCCTTCAGCTCTCATGGGATTTTCTTTATATAAGTGTTTGTTCAAATTATCGAAAGCGAATTGAATGTCGCTGTCTTTTCTTCGAGCTATTTCAAGAAGAATGGTTTTCTTTTCTTTTTCAAGTTCTTTTTCGGGAAACACGGAGTTCAAATAAATGTCCATCAGGTAGTCGCAGGCCTGAGGCAGTTTTCTGTCTATGATTGTAACATTATAAGTCGTGGACAGGGCGCCTGTTGAAGCGCTGAAATCAATTAAATTCTTCCTGGCGAATGATTGCAATTCTTTGATTGAGCGGTTCTTGGTTCCCTTGAAGGCCATATGTTCAAAGGAATGAAAAAGCCCCTTTTTGTCTTCGGGATCATAGGCGAAGCCGGCTCGAGAGACGAGCTCCAGCTCAATGGTTCTCTTATAGGGAATGTAGCAGGAGATTATCCGCAGGCCGTCTCTTCTTATTGTTTCGTTGATTTTCATAATGATTATAATGACGCTAAATTTTAACTAAGTCCAGTTAAATATAATAAAAATAACCGGTCTGTTAAACCGGCTATTTTTATTATATTTTTCCTTCTCTTTGCAACTTGGCTTTTTCTTCGGACACGTACCTTCTGACCATGTTCTTTTGTTCCTCCGTAGGCTCCTTTCCCATCTTATCGGTAAAATCAGTCATTAACACCGTTAAAATAGCCGCTTCGTCCACGCCCTCAATAAAGAATTGATCAACGGCGTTTCTGAGTTTTTCAACTTCAGGATTGGAGGTGGCTGTTTTGATTATTTTGGAAACTCCCATACCGAGACCGAATAAGGCCGCGAAGGTTATCGCGAATGTTTCCCAAAAACTTTTATTATTATTGGATTGCATTGTCAGGTCTATATTTTTACGACTTTTATTTTTAACTACGATATTCGCTTAAGGCGGCGATTATTTGGGCTTATTCGTCTTTATCTTATCTTTGCATCGCTTGCACAAACCGCTCATTTGATCTTCGTAATTGGTTATTATGCCTCCGCAAGATATGCACCTGTCGTGAGATGGGGCTGGACGATGACAATGCGGGCAAGATGAAGTGCCGCCGTACGAGGTTCCACACGGACAATATACCATTTTATTATTTTATGATTGTTTTATTTTTTCGACCTTTGTTTCCGACGCATTAATACCCTTGGTTTACTTTGGATATCCGTTCGCGAATCCGCACATATCCACCAATTTCGCTTTTGTATATAATGCGCCCGTTTCTTTCCCGCTCCAAAAATCATAAGTTCTTATTTTTACGTTAAAATCTTTCTTCTTGCCGTCATAAAATTCCTTTATGACTTTTAGCGATTTTTCGTTGAAGGTCTGGCTCGCACCGATGCGCTTCAGGAATTTTTTGAAATAAGTGTCGTAAGCCGGAACGTTGGCGAAAATACCCAGCATTATTTTGGTAATCAAAGTATCGCTGGATTTATACTTTTCTTTCTCCAAAACTTCCTTAATTTTATTTTTGCAGTCCATTAACATCTTGATGTTTTCATCGTTGTAAGTTGGAACGTCTATATCCCATAGACAACCATCCATCTCCGAAATCGCTCCAATTAAACCCTCGTAATGTCTGACGCTTTTCATAAGCAGAAAAGAAGACCCTCTCATCATTCCCCAGCTAGAAAGATAGAAACCCAACTGCAGGCAGCTCATCTGCATATTATTTTTGGAAACCAACTGCTTCGGCTTATTTTTAAATGAGCGAAAATAATTGTAACAATAATCAAAAGAGGCGTATCTGTTGTCCGGATCCCGTCCCTCATCGCGACCGCCCAATCCTTTCAACACTTTTCCGATTTCTTCTTTAACGTTTATTTTTAGCATTTTTGGATTAGTTTTCATGAATTAATTTTTATCGTGGAAATTCAATGTCATAAATAATCCGTCTTAAAAAGAGCCGTGGATTTTTTACTTTTTATCGCGGAGCGGAGTTTTTTGCGGATATCGTCTCTAAGCTTCTCTTTCCGAGAGTCGTATATTTCGGCGAAATGGCCGTACGAACCGGTGGGATGAGGCATGCCTATAACCAATCTTTCGGGATACAAATAGCTCAGGATTACATAGGCCACTTTGCCGACTCCGATTATCGGCCATTCTTCCGGCACGACTTCTATTTCTTTCCTTAAATGGCGATTAATATCTTCTTTGACGGTCTGCGCGTAAAGTTTGCCGTTTTTCTTACTCTCGCATTTCGCCAATTCAGTCCACAAAATCGGGCCGGTAAGCCCCACGTCATCCATCACCATCCTTAATTTTTGATAATACGGCATAGCGGAAATTTCCGTGTTCCAATAATCAAAGAAGGTTTTGTAACGCGGACTCTTCTTCAGCGCTTCTCTTTCCTTCTTCTTGGCTGAGCCCGGGTTAAGCCCGACGATAATGCTCCCCTTACCTTTACGTTTTATTTCTTCGTAAATCAAGCCTCGGGGGAATATGCCTTTTTTGGGTTCGCAAAGAACGTCTTGATGATTTCTATAAAAAGAGACGTCTCGGATTAGGGATTCCCCTAATTTATTAAATTTTTTAAGATTTTCTTTGTTCGCCATGCGTTGTTAGCGCTGGCGGAAGTTTATTAAACATAAAGCTCCCAGCCAGCGATGACCTTGCGGTCACCTGCCTGAGTTTCCCCGGGCAGCCTCAAGTGCGCTCTGACTAGGAGCTTGATGCACTTGAGGACTTGCGACCATGCCCGCAAATCCGTTAAGACTTGCAGGTTTAGGCCTTTGTATTAAGTTGTAATTTCATTATGACGCCGTTGTTTTTGTAAGTCCAGACACTTGCTTGACGATAATAAAATTCGGAGAAATAATTTGAAAAAACGGCGAAATGATATAATGATTATTTAATGGGAAAGATATTGAATTGAATGTATGAAACGCCTATTAATAAACGCTGATATTTAATAACCATTAAAATAAAATTATGAAATACGACTTAATTATAGTAGAAAATTTAGCTATAGAAGAAATTCGCATGACAACAGGAACAAAAACAATAACGGGGGGATCATCTTACTTCGCGCTTTATCCTGCGGCGCTAATTTCAAAAAAAGTAGGTCTAGTTTCTGTCGTTGGGAACGATTTTGATATCAGAAAGATAAAAGCCATGGGCGTTGACATGAAAGGAACTAAGGTAATAAAAGAGGGTCGGACTTTCAAAATTTATAGCGCATTTTCAAAAGATCATGCGAGTCGCACCGTTACCTACGAACGCGGCGTTGCTAATCGCCTCACACCCAAACTATTTCCGCGAGCATATCTTAATGCAAAAAACATTTTCCTATCCACTTCTTACCCGCCAACCCAGCTTAAATTCGCTAGGTTTTTAAAAAAGAAAAGCAGATCGATAATAGGCGTAGATACTATAACGCATTATATGACATCTTACCCAAAGATTATAAAAACCATCTTTTCTCTAGCGGATATAATATTTATGAATAAAGAAGAATATGATCTTGCGAAAAAATTGGATTTACTTAGCAACGACAAAAATAAAACATTGATTATCAAAAAAGACAAAAACGGCGCGACCTGCAAACAAGACAGATGTGAATATCACTATGCGGCCCCTAAGATAAAATTAGTAGACCCAACGGGAGCCGGAGACTGCTTGGCTGGCGCATTTTTAGTTCTACGCGCAAAAGGCTTGAGCGTTAACGATGCCTTAAGAAAGGCTATCAGAATAGCATCTTTATCAATTAAGGATTTCGGCATTGAACATATTCGCAATTATCGATATATAAAAAATATAATAAAAAATAATACCAATCAAAATTAAAATAACAAAATTATATATATTAAGCATGAAAATTTATGGCGAAACAAATCAAAATGCAATTTAATACAAAAATATAGCTCTCGCTTAACGAGAGCCTCATTAAAATCGATTAATAAAATTTTGACATATCGTAGCCACAAGCCCCGCCCCTTAGGGCGGGGTTGTTGACTGGGCAAAACATTGTTGTCTCATCTATAAATACGAATCTCACGAACAATCTTCTGTCCTTAATGTTTTTATTTATTCCACTAAAAAATTTTTTTATTTTATAATAATAAGCGATAAATAAAGCTCTTTACAGATGGATAAGTGTTCGCCAATGGAAGGGTGGCGTTTATTTTGATTGTCGGATAAACAGGAATTAGCTCTCTTTCTATAAATGGTTTAATTCTTTTTCCGTAAAGATTAAGCCTTTTAGAAAGCTCTTCTTCGTTAGCGTCTTGACGTCTTATCAAGTTAATATTGTGCTCTTGGCATTTACTGCCTATTCTACCTGGGCAATTGCATGTCGGACATATTCCTCTGGATAAGAACCTTTGTCTTACGGTAATATCGTCAACATCCATCACAATTACGCCGATAATACTTCTTGCGATTCTCAATAAACACAATTCCTCTGTCGATATTGGGAAACCAGAAAGTATAATTGACTCTGGCGATAATGTTCTATTCTTAATAATCTCAAATCCATCGGATGGATTTATAGGATTACCATTTTCTATACAAAATTTTATTCTTTGCCCAAGACTTGAATTGGATGCTATTTCTTTTCTTTTTAGATCGCCAAATTCCAAATAATCAGCATGAAATTCTCTGGACAACAAACGTCCAATCGTGCTTTTTCCAGCACAAGTATTTCCGTATATTAAAATTGTATTCTTCATGGTTACTATTTTTAGTTTTTCGAATAAATTTTTATTTTATTATAATAGCAAAAAAACGCTACGTGGTCAAGATTTTAAGCAACTATCCCGCGGCTTACCGCGGGGAAATCCCTGCGAGTATTATATTCAACAATATAAAACAATAAAACCGCTTAGTTATATATTCAAAACCACCCTTTTAGACAAATTCTTCAGTTGGTTTTTATTGTCTTCAAACCGCTAATTTACCGGCAAACACGGAAAGCCGTAATCGGCTCTTGGATTAATAAAAAATACTGGGAAACGGACATATAACCGAAGCCAAAATAGCGGTTAATGATTTTGCTTTAAATAAGCTTAAATTAAGAAGGTTAAAACCTACCGTAGCGAAAGAAAATAGGGCGTCAAACGCAACCCAGCAAAAAGTTGGTTATAAATTAGAAGGTATTCTAAGAAAAGCCGCCAGAAGTAAGGCGTCTGGTAAAATCTACGATGTAAATATTCACAGATTATTAAAAAAAGACTGGGAAAGAGATAGACGCAGAACAGTGAAAGAAATTTCCGATTTAGGTTGACAAACAAATAATATTCTGCTAATATAAAGTTAGATTATTAAAACTTAACAAAAGGAGAAAACGATGGAAAATATAAAAATTTGCAAGCCAAAACTTGTTGTGATTGAAGGAGTTGATTGCGTAGGCAAAACCACTCTAGCGAAAAAAATCGCTCTGGAACTGGGCTATGTTTACTATTATCTTCCTCAGCCCCCTCTTTCGACAATCAGAAAAGAAATAGAAGACATGAAAAATGTTGAAACTCGCTTCTTTTATTACTTAGCAACCTGCGTCGCTGCTCAACCTGAAATAAAATCGATGCTCCTGAGTGGTCAGCCAGTTGTGATTGATCGCTACGTCTATTCCACTTTCGCCATGCATAAAGTATTAGGCGCAACAACCGCAAGCGTTAATTGGAAGATCTTGCCTGTTACAAGGCCTTCTTTAGGGATACTGCTCACGGCTAATGAAAAAGCGAGGGAAAACCGAAAAATTAATCGTGGCGGAGACGCCAACGTTATTGACTCACGCATTGAGCAACAGGCCAATTTGCTCAATATCGCCCAAGAAGAATACCGCTCCTTTGGCGATCTAGTTGAGATAGAAACCTCTTTATTGTCCGCCAACGAAGTTTTTGCGAAAGTCAGACAAATCATCTTAGAAGGAGAACAATCATGTACCACTTAACAGAAAAACTCATCAAAAATGGCAACGTGACTTACAATCGTCTGAACACGATTCGCGTAAAGGTGAATTCGCGATGTCAATGGTCATGTAATTTCTGCCATGGGGAAGGGAGCTTTACGTCCGCCGATGTAAACACCCAACAGTTAATAGACGCTCTTCTTAAATTCAGGGAATATTTTGGATTTAACGAAGTGCATTTTACCGGCGGAGAACCGACTCTCAATGAAGATCTTCC
The DNA here is from genome assembly GCA_023484365.1 of Patescibacteria group bacterium. The sequence goes on along the minus strand of JAMDBA010000074.1, from coordinate 3,298 downwards.
GGCTATGATCAGCGCGGCGCATGATCTCGGTTTCGTCACAAAACTAACCAGTAATGGCTACCATGAAATCAGGCGTTATCTGAAATGTATTGATGCTGGTTTGAACGAAATCAATATCAGTCTTCACACCCTTAACGGAGCCGGGTTGGCAAATATCATGTATCCACGCAGACCTCAGCAATGGGGAGAAAGAGCGGTTGCGCGACAGCTTGATCTGATACACACTATAGAAGACAAAATTAAAGTAAAGATAAACACTGTCGTGACCTACTCTGAAAAAGAAGCCCTTGAGATCGTTGGCTGGATAAAAAACAGCAGCCCTAAAATTGAGTGGAGACTGGCCGACGCTTTATCGCTCCAAGGAACCGCTTATGCGGCCATTGATCGTGTTCTGAATAAACTTTCGGCCAAAGCATTAGCGATTCAAATAACAAGAGGCTGTTCGTCGGCATCGATATCGCTAGAAGACAAAGATGGCTTCAAATTCAAAGTCAAACGCATCCTCCCATTCAAACTAGACCCTTTATGCAAAAACTGTCCCTTGGATGAGCGTGGGGGGTGTAACGAATACTTCTACGGCCCGAGATTGGAAAACGTGGGTGGCGAGCTGAGCGTAAGATCGTGCCTTTATCGGTCAGAGCATCCCTATACGATACCGATCAATGATTATTTTCTCACAGAGATCGCCAAAAACCTCAAGACCATCATCGGTTAATAAAATATAAAGAGCTGTTCACAGAACAGCTCTTTTCTTATCTTATACCAAATTTATTTTTATTCAATATCTATTATCTTTATACTGGTCATTCCCGCCGGCAAAGACACATCAAATGCTTCCCCGGCGGTTTTTCCCATTAAAGCGATAGCGACAGGAGCGGGCGGACTAACAACAAGTATATCCGGTTTTATGTGAATTCCGCTTCCTCCGGGAAGGATAAAAAAATGATTTTTCTTTCTATTTATTTCCGCGAAAACTAAAGAGCCAAAACCTGCCGTTCTGCTCGTCTTAAGAAGAGATGGTTTATCCAATAAATTTTTTATCTCTACGACAGCCCTTTCTTTATCCTTGATGTCTTTTTCTATATTTCTAGCGATTTGATCCATTTGGAATTTAGTGGTGTCGCTGTGAGACTGCATGGCTCCAGGAGCTTCATTAGAAGCCTGCCTGGCCGACTGATAGCTGGATTTAAGCTCGCTAAGCTGAGATGTTAATTCTTTTATGACGCTTGAAATAAGATTGTTTTTATTCATCAACTTGGTTAATTTAATAAAATTATTAAATTTGTCCTGATATATTAACATTATGACGCTCATTCGCTTATAAGTCCAGAGTAAGCAATATAAGACACCCCACGAGACACCGTCCTGTCTCGTCTGATTTTACCATTTATTTATCAACCTATTTCAGCCTACAGGCATTAAAATAAGACACCTTTTATATATGCCTTTTCGTGTATCATAATGTCTCATTTTTCTTCGGTCTCCGGCGGTACCTTACATAAAAGGAGGGGCCTTTTCCTTTGTTCTCTCTTATAACCCTAAGACCGACATCCCTAATTGCTTCCAGGATAATAACATCAATAAACGTTGTAATGGCTTGATCCCTGGGGTTCAAGACCGATGAGGGGAGCAGGTATTGACAAAACGATATACTTATGGCGTTATATGAAGACCGAGACGCTTACCTCTTAAGGGCGACCTAGGAGGTTAGAATATCAGCGCAAGAGCATGTTAGGACGAAGTTCGGAGGGTCCTAGGAGTCGAGATTTTAGGGCAACTTAAACTTTTAATCCGCTATAAAATATTAAGCTCCTTAAAAATATCTATCCAAACTTGCTCAAGACCAGGCTTATTTTCCCAATCTTCTTGAGAAATTTTTTCGGCTATATGTGATTTAGTCCTCGCAGCTAATTCCTTGATTTCTTTTAACGTTTTCCAAGAAACGCTCCCTGCTTCCGAATCGCTAATTGGCCCATCGTATTCGCCTTCAAAGACACTCCATAAATGATGAATTCCTCCCCGGCTGCAAGGATTAGGATAATCCTTTTGTAAAACAAGATTTAAAGGAACTCCTGAGGCGCCGGCTTCTTTTTGAACCTCCTCCTTGGCGGTATCCACGGAACCGCCGTGAACATCGACGTGGCTGGCCGGGCAAGCGTAAAATTTTGGATCGGTTCTGCGCAGGATCAAAAGATATTTCCCTTCGGAATTTTTAAAAATTATCCCTACGCTTTTATTGTCGCAAATCAAGGGCATATTTTTCATATTATTACTTATTAAAAAAATAACCACCTTTGTAAGGTGGTTAAACTTATTACTGGATTTGCTGCTGAACGAATTTATTTATCGAATCTATCCCGAAAAACCGATCTCCTCTTTCCGTTTCGATGAACGGAAAATCAAGTCTGTCGGCTAGAATGCCAGCATCCTTTATGTATTTGACGGCCACGCCCTTCTTCTTAAGGCCCTCTAATAGCTCAACGACCTTCTTGTCGTCTTGGGCATCGGCCCCCAGAAAAGCTGTGATGGTTTGGTTCATAAACACTCTCCTTTTTTATTTCAAAATCCTACCGAGATGATATAAAACAATGGTTGAGCTGTCAAGTCCTTGTACTCGTCCATAACATATAAGACTCTCTATTGGGTAATTTATTACAAATACACCGCAAAGGAGAGATAAGGCCAACAGACCAGCGTGGCTTTTTCTGGTGTTGTACTATAACAGCCAATTCATAAAGTCTTCAGTTAAATTCTTCAAAATCATAAGAAAGGAATTGTATTGCTGCATGACTTTTCGGTTTGCCGAAAAGTCTCATATGTATCTGAACTTGTGCAAAGATGCTGATTAATAAAAAAGGACCCGGATTTTTCCGAGTCCCTGTAGTTTTTTGCTTAAGGAGACTTTTTTCTGGCGCCGCCATCGTTTAACAGCCATACATGAAAATTGTATATTTGTTTGACTGCCCAGCCGAGTATCGTAGGACGGTTAGCGTATTCTGCAATACTGTCAAATGGTTTTCGCAAGGTATAATCTAGCTTTTTACCCGATAGCGTTGCGTTCTGAAGTAAGAAGTTAAGAAGGTTTTGCGTTGATTTATTAATCAATCCCCGTAAGGAAAATTCTTTGCCGGCATATTTAAAAGGTTTTTTGTGGTATCCATCCCTAACGGCTTGACCATCAGATAGAAAAGAATTGGGTATTAGCCTAATTATGTTACCAACCATAAATCTTAATTTTCTAGCTTATAAGATGTTTGTATACAATATTTTGCTATAATAAAAGACGTGAAGCAATTCA
>JAMDBA010000032.1 GCA_023484365.1 Patescibacteria group bacterium | reverse complement strand
GTTAATAGCAGAGTTAAGGGAAGCCATATCAGATAATCTGCTAGAATCCCTTCCTTGAGCCATTAGTTCTGAAGGGTTAAGAGTAAGGATTACCACTACAGCTAAGATTACGAGAATGGCTATTACTATAAGGAGTTCTATGAGGGTGAAGCTGTTTCTGGAATTATTGTTTTGGCCGTCCATAAATTTATTATTCAATAATTAATATATCAATTATAGCATAGCAAAATCCCGCCTTTTGAGGCGGGATTTTGCTATAAGGCGGAAACAATAAGTCTATTTTATTTGCCTGCTTAATCTGGATTTTAGCCGGCGAGCTTTATTGTTTTTGATAAACCCGACCTTAGCGAGCTTATCAACTTTTTTCTGAAGCTGGGAAAAATATTTCTTGGCTTCGTCTTTGTTTTTTTCTTTAAGCAAAGCTTTATATTTTTTGATGACGGCTTTAAATTCGGCTTGGCGTTTTAAATTAAGCGCGCGATGCCGCTTATTCTGCCTTATCGCTTTTTTAGCTGATTTGATTATTGCCATAAGAATAAATTTAGCAAAATATAAATAAAAGTGCAAATTCCGTTAGGTTGCTTCTTTATTTTAATATTCTACCAATTATAATAAATAAAATTATAGTCAAATTAGTTTTTCTGGTATAATTCTTATAAATGATTTACAGCCTTAACGGTAATCTTGGTTTTAAGGGAGAAAATTTCGCTGTCGTGGAAATCGGTGGTGGCGCGGTCGGGCTCAAAGTTTTTTTAACAAAAAAAACGTTGGAAAATTTGCCGAAGGCAGGAAGTCTGATAAAGTTTTTCTGTTTTCTCCATGTTAAAGAAGACGCGCTGGATCTTTACGGGTTTTTGTCGGCGGAAGAAAAGAATTTCTTTGAGCTTTTAATCTCGGTCAGCGGCGTCGGGCCAAAATCGGCATTGGCGATTTTAGGCGTTGATGATTTTAAAAATTTGTCGGCGGCCATCGGTGAAAACCGTCCCGACTTGTTTACTCAGGCATCGGGTATCGGCAAAAAAACAGCCGAGAGGATTGTTCTGGAGCTTCGCGGGAAGATTAAAAACTTAGCGGCGCCGGAGACTATTAAAGAAATGGAAATTGACGCCGACCTTATTGAAGCGCTTGTCAGTCTTGGTTATCGTAAAGAAGCTGCCAAATCAGCTTTATCCAAAATCGGCAAAAAAATTACCAGCCCGCAGGAACGGCTCAAGGAAGCTCTGAAAATTTTATCGGCTAAGTAAAAACATTCCAACATTCTGCAGAATGTTGGAATGTTGTGGCTAACGAAATGAGGAAAGTTTTTAAAAAAATAAAAAATAATCGTTTGCTAAAATGGCTGGCCGGCATGCCAGCCCTAAATAAGTCATATCATTTGTCTTTAGCTTATGCCGGCTCTCTGGTCTACAGGAAACCCAGCCGAAAAATTTTTGTTTTAGGAGTAACCGGCACTAAGGGCAAGACAACTGTTTTGGAGCTGATTAGTTATATCTTAGAAAGAGCGGGAGTAAGGACAGCCCTGCTTTCTTCGGTTAGAATGAAAATTGGCCGTGAAAGTATTAGTAATTATTGGAGTAATACAATGCCCGGTCGGATGTTTATTCAAAGATTTTTAAGGAAAGCGGTTGGTAAAAAATGCGATTACGCGCTGATAGAGGTAACTTCGCAGGGAGTTGTTTCTTCGCGTCATCGGTTTATAAATTGGAGCGCGGCCATTTTCACCAATCTGGCGCCGGAACATATTGAAGCCCACGGTTCTTTTGAAAAATATCGCGAGGCCAAAATTTCTTTCTTTAAATACGCCAAAAATAGTCCGCCGGCTAGCGGATCGCGACGAGAAAAGATATTTTTTATCAATAAGGACGATCCTAACTATAAGCATTTTTCTGATGCTCTTTGGGGCGAAAACGTTATTTTTTATTCAAGATCGGATATCGGCCCGGACTTTTCAGTTTCAAGCCGAATCAAGGGCGATTTTAACAGGGAAAATATTGCGGCGGCGGTTGCTTTTTGCCGGTCGCAGGGCGTAAACGATAAAATTATCAAGAGAGCTGTTTTTGATTTTCCCGGCGTTCCCGGCCGGATGGAAATTTTACAGGAAAATCCTTTTTTAGTTGCTATTGATTACGCTCATACGCCGGATTCTTTGGAAAAAGTTTATATGTCGCTGAAAAAAGATTACGGTGTTAAAAATTTAGTCTGCGTTTTGGGATCCGCCGGCGGCGGACGTGACAAATGGAAGCGTCCGGAGATGGGAAAAATCGCCGAAAAGTATTGTAGTAAAATTATTTTAACCAACGAAGACCCCTACGATGAAAATCCCGAAGAAATAATTTCGCAAATAGAATCTGGAATTTCCAAAAAAGAAAAAGTTTTAAAAATTTTAGACAGGCGAGAAGCAATTTCACGAGCGCTGTCTTTAGCGGAAGACGGCGGTGGCGTTATTTTTACCGGCAAAGGCAGCGAGTCCTCTATCCATTTGGCGGCTGGCAAAAAATTACCCTGGAATGAAAAAGAAAAAGTATTGGAAGCAATTAAGAGCCGTTGATTTTGTTTTTTAAGCTGATGGCGTTATAGTAATGAATATGAATCCCGTTAGAGACTAACCAGCTATAAAACTCAAGCAAACACATTACAATAATATAAATCTTATAAACAATGTTTAATCATATTAATTGTCAAAACAATCTAATTAACAATCTTCCAGTCGGAAAGATGTATTTAGATTTTCTAACGGGATGAAACTAACTTTTTACGGCGCGGCGGGAGTGGTGACGGGCTCAAACTACTTGCTGGAAATTAACGGTCAAAAAGGGCCGGTTAAAATTTTAATTGATTGTGGCCTTCATCAGGGCGGTTATTACGTTGAGAAGGAAAATTTTGAACCTCTTCCTTATAATGCCAGGGAAATTAAGGCTGTTTTCGTTACTCATAGCCATTTGGATCATATTGGCCGGATACCTAAGCTTTATAAAAACGGCTTCCGCGGCGAGGTCTATTCAACTGTGCCGACAAAGGATTTCGCGAAAATTTTACTTGAGGATTCGGAGCGGATATTGCTTAAGGCGGCCGCGCGCGAGAATCAAAAACCTTTATACGATTTAAATGATATTGAAGCGGTTGATAGGATTTGGAAAACGGCTGATTATCGCAAACAGCTTGATTTCGGCGATTTTAAAGTTACTTTTTACGATGCCGGTCATATTTTAGGCTCGGCTTTTATTTTAATTGAAGCCGAAGGCAAAAAAATAGTTTTTTCCGGCGATTTAGGCAATTCCACCCCTTCGCTTATGAAGCCGACTGATAAAATTCCCGATGCTGATTATTGCCTGATGGAATCAACCTATGGCGATAGATTGCATCACGACGATAAATCAAGAGAAGATTCGCTTGAAGATGTTATTGAGGATACCGTTAAAAACGGCGGCACACTGATGATCCCGGCTTTCGCGATGGAGCGCACGCAAGAATTACTTTCTCTTTTAAACGACCTTGTTGAAAACAAAAAAATCCCAGAAGTGCCGGTTTATATTGACAGTCCACTGGCGATAAAATTGACAGATGTTTATAGAAAATACGAAAGCTATCTTAATCTTGAATATCCGGCTGTCGCTTCTTTGCATAAAGACATATTTAATTTTCCCGATGTTCATTTAACTTTGACTAAAGAGGAATCAAAAGCAATTAATGATGTGTTGCCGCCAAAAATAATTATGGCTGGATCGGGGATGTCCAATGGCGGCCGGATTTTACATCACGAAATCCGTTATTTACCCGACCCTAAAAGCACTATTTTATTTGTCGGTTATCAGGCCGTTGGAACTTTAGGGAGGAAAATTTTAGAGGGCGCTTCCGAGGTGGAAATTTTCGGCGAAAAAGTGCTGGTAAAGTGTAAAAAAGAACAAATAAGCGGTTACTCGGCGCACGCCGATCAAAATGATCTTTTAAACTGGCTTAAGCCGGCAAGAGAAGTTTTAAAAAAAGTTTTTCTTGTCCATGGCGAAGAAGAGGTGGGGAAGGTTTTGGCGCAAAAAATCCGCGACGATTTGGCGATTGACGCGATTGTTCCGGCTATAGGAGAAAGTTTTGAGTTATAACGCTGGCTTGACAGCCTGACTAGTTTTAAGTTATAATTAATTCAGAACAAAAAAATTAAATAAAGGAGAAAATTAATGAAAGTAGTACTTTTTGATTGGAACGGCACGGTCTTAAATGACATTCCGGTTTGGCACGAATCGGTTAAAGAAATTTTCTGCGTCTACGGTAAAAATCCTCCGACTATCGCGGAATATTTTTCTGAACTTGAAGGCGATTATCTTCAAATATACCAATCACGCGGCATCGTTGCTTCCAGGGATGAATTAAACGCGATATACGAGCCATTTTATGAGGCGCACATATCGGAAGCAGTTTTATTTCCAAGCGCAAAAGATGTCCTTCTGCTGCTTGCCCGCTTGGGAATCAGGATTGGCTTAGTTACGGCGCAGAAAGAGAATCTTGTTTCTCCGCTTTTGGACAAATTCGGACTCTCGGATCTGTTTTGGTATAAAGCATTTCACGCGCTTGATAAGAAATCAGCAATCCAGCGGATAGTAGCGGATGCGGATGTTTGTCCAGAAAACTGCTATTTTGTTGGCGACGCGCCATCAGATATCCGACACGGAAAAAAAGCCGGCATAAAGACAATCGCATTTCTGGGCGGCTATATCCCCGAAAGTTTGGTTATCAGCGCTAAACCGGATACGATTCATTATTTCCGTGAGATTGTGAGTATGATGTATTTTATAAAATAAAGAGGGCACCCGCCCTCTTTTTTCTATACCAGGAAACCCCGTTCGGAGGCGGCGTCGTGAAATGATTATAGCCGCCGGAGAAGGGGGATGAATGGTACGATTACATACCAGAGTGAAGCTCTGGTATGCCACAAAAGGAAACCCCGGGCGTTAGCCCGGGGAGGAGGTCATTAAATAAATTTTTCCTGCTTGTAGCCAATAATCCGCTATCTCTTTTCTTCAAAATATTTTTTCGTAAGAAAATCCGTAAACGCGGCCATTTCCTCCTGATACCGAGAGAGATTTTCCTGCCGCTCTTCTTTTGTTTTAATTTTCTGCAAGTCCGCGCCTTGGCTTTCCAGGCGGCTCCATCCTCTGGCTAATCCTTTGACTATGAGTTTTGTGCTAAACGACACATTTCTGTTTTTATAAAATTCATCTAAAAGCAGAAATAATTTTTCGCGTTCCTCGAGATTTTTCTGCTCAATTTCTTTAAAAATATTTTTGGCTTTATTTATATTTTCTTCTTTGTCTTCCAGCTCTCTGGCTTGTCGATCAAGCATCTCAACATCTTTTGCTTCAACGTCAATATACGGAGCGTATGTTCCGTGATCAATATGCCCTTCGCAAGAGGCGGTAGTGTTGATACCAAAAGCGTTCAGGGCGACGATGCTTTCTTTGATGTCCGGATCCACTGGTTTTTCAAGCTTATCAACTGTTTTGTCTACCTTGGAAGCGATGCCGTCCCATCGCTGTTGTTTTTCGTTTTTTTCCGGATAAGAGAATTTTTCTCGTTTATCCATAACGAAAGCATACCATAAAATTAGATTTAGTCCATTATTGCTTGTAGCCAATAATCTAAAATGATAAAATTTCTTTATGGCAAAAAATAAAATTAAAAACAATCAAAAAGTCGGAATAAAAAGCAGTTCTAAAAATAATCCTATCAACCACAACCATTCAAAATCCTTGAAATATAAAATTTGCATTTCCGGCGCGGCGGAAACAGATCATTGTTCGCCTCAAACTTTGGAAAAAACTCTGGAACTTGGCCGGTTGATTGCCGAACGCGGATTGATCTTGGTGACCGGCGCTACGACAGGCACTCCTTACTGGGCTGCCAAAGGAGCCAAAGAAGCCGGCGGGATAGTTATCGGACTTTCACCGGCGGTTTCCAAGATTGCCCACATAAAAACTTATCATTTGCCGGTTGATTACCACGATTTAATTATCTACACAGGTTTTGATTATTCCGGCCGCAACCTGCTTCTAACCCGTTCCGCTGATGCTGTTATTACCGTTTGCGGAAGGATGGGAACGTTGAATGAATTCACCATCGCTTTTGAAGACCAAAAACCACAGGGTGTTTTAACTCATACGGGCGGAACAGCGGATTCGTTACAGGAAATCGTCAGCCGCGCCCATCGTGGTCCGGGTAAAATTGTTTTTGAAAGCGACCCGGCTAAACTTTTAGACGGCGTTATCGCGCTTATTGAAAAAGAAGAAAAGGATAATGGTATCTCGGAATAACTTTAAAAAAGTCGTAAAAATTTTATTATTAAAAATAAAATATGGTCAAAAAAAGCAAGAAAAAATTTGTTAAAAATAAAACCGTAAAAAAGAAAGCTAAAAAATCTTTCAAGAAAATAACCAAGAAGTTGATTAAAAAAGTTTCGCAGCCGAAGCCAATAGGAAAAATAACTCACTATTACGGCAATATTAAAGTCGCTATTATTAAATTCAACAAGCCTTTTAAATCGGGAGAAAGGATTTTAATTAAAGGCGCGACTACTAACCTTAAGCAAACGGCTGCTTCTATCCAATATAACCATGAGTCTGTTAAGGTTGCCAAGAAAAACCAGCAGGTTGGCGTTAAAGTAAATAAAAAAGTTCGCGAGGGAGATGTCGTGTATTCGGCTTAGGGCTGATGGCTAAATATAAAAATATAATTCTGGAAGTCAGTTTGCTTTTTGCTGCCACGGTCGGCGCGGGAATGTTTTCTTTACCTTATGTTTTTCAGCAATCCGGTTTTGTGGTCGGCGTTTTTTATCTGATTGTATTGGCGGTTATCATAATCAGCGCCCACTATTTTTATTTTTTGGTTCTAGAAAAAACCGAAAGCAAAAAGGAGGGATTAATCGGCTTAGTAAGAACTTATTTTGGCGCCGCCGGCGGGAAATTAGCTTTTTTAATTGTTGCCGGGGGGCTTATTTTGACTCTTGTGATTCATTTGATTTTAGGGGTGGGTTTTCTGGGATTGCTTTTTCCAAATAAATCATGGGGAGTATTAGTTTTTTGGCTTATCGCTTCTCTGCCGGTATTTTTTCGGTTAAAGTCTTTGAAAAAAACGGAATTTTTGGCGACCATTTTCATTATTGCTCTTATAGTTTATTTGGCGGCAACAACCGAATTCAGCTTTGGCGATTACAACCTTCTTTCGGTAAATCAAAATAATCTGTTCCTGCCTTTTGGAGCGGCGTTTTTCTCTTTGGCGGGCTGGACGGCGATAGAGCCGATTTTTTCCAAAGGGAAAAAACAAAAAAAATCGGAAATTAATCCTTCTGTCTTTTCGTCTGGCGGCGAATCGGATAAAAATGATCCGGGAAAAACGTCGGTTGATTCTGCTGCGCGGAGATATATTTGGAAAGACGGCGAAATTAAATTTATTTTGGCATCTGGCACGGCCTTGGCGGCAATTTTTTATCTGGTTTTTATCATGATAATTTTGAATTTGAAAAACGTCGGTCCCGAAGCGTTGTCCGGTCTTTCGTCTCCCCGGCTTCAGGTGGCGGCTTTCCTCGGGCTGATCCTTATTTTTACTTCTTATTGGCCGGTGGGACTGGAAATTAAAAACGGTTTAGAAAAAGATTTGAAATGGCCGGCATTTATAAGCGATTTAACTGTTATGTTTTCTCCGTTGGCATTGTATTTCTTGGGATTGAAAAATTTTTTGCCGCTGGTCGGTTTGGTTGGCGGAGTGTTTTTGAGCTTGCAGTATTTTTTAATAATGCTGGTAGTCAAAAGAGTTTTAACTTTGAATTTTTGGCAAAAAGCTTTGGCTAATTTTTCTTATGGAGTTTTTATTTTGGGAGCAGTTTATGAAATATTTTATTTTTTTAAATAAATAATATGACGAATGTTATAAAAAAAATTTTAAAAATAGAATCTTTGGTCGCATATTCTTTTTATTTATTCCTGGTTTTTTTGCCTTTTGGCTATCGGCATTTAATTGCTCAATTTACGCCAAATTTTGACGAGTACGAATCTGCATTTATTTATTTTAATGACTTCCTTTTGGTTTTGTTTTTAGCATTGACCGCTGTTTATTTAATCCGAAGGTTCCGGCGCGGCGATTTAAAGATTAGGTGGTCTTGGTCCCTTGTTTTTCTCACGGTTTTTGTTGTTGTCGGCGCAATTTCTATTTTGTTTGCCGGTCTGAAACTTCTGGCTTTGTATTTTTTTATCCGCCTGGTTCTGGTGGCGCTTATGGCCGTATTTGTTGCGATTCTTATTAAGGAAAAAGTTATCAATTTTGAAATAATTTTAGCGGTTATCGCCGCGCTAGCCGCATTTGAAGGTCTGGTAAGTTTCGGCCAGTTTTATTTCCAGCGCAGCCTCGGATTAAAGTTTCTTGGCGAGTCGGTTTTGGAATATTCTAACCCGATAGTCGCTCATATTTGGGTTGATGGCGCAAGGCTTTTGCGGGCTTACGGCACTTTTCCTCATTCCAATATTTTGGCGGCGTTTATGGTTATCGGCGTTTTAAGTTTTTATTATTTTTTAGGAAAAGATGCGGTTTTAAAAATTGAACCTATTGGGAAGGTTGAAAAGAAAATTATTAAAGAAGCTCTTGCTGCCGTCGGGCTATTTTTTAGTTCTTTGGGGCTAATTTTAAGTTTTTCCCGATCGGGTTGGCTGGCGATGATATTCTCTACCGGCTTTGTAATTTTGGCGGGGATATTCAACAATAAATATCGTAAAAAAGCCATTTTCCTTTTAATTATTTTAATTGCGCTTGGCTTGGTTATATTTTCCGCTTTTGGTTGGGTAATCGCGCCGCGCTCTCATTTAAGTATTGAAGAGCCGTCCGTTTATTACCGGCTGGATTACGATGAGGTTGCTTTGATTTTGACGGAAAATCATCCGCTGGGGGTCGGTTTAGGCAATCAAGTTATTACCGGTATTTCGGAAGGCGTTTACCAAAAATTAAAGATAGACAAGCTGAACTGGCAGCCGATTCATAACATATACCTTCTATCGCTGGTAGAATCTGGCGTTTTAGGTTTTCTTGCATTTATACTTTTTATTTGTTCCTTGCTTTGGGAAAAAATAAAGGATTTTAAAAACTGGGATTTTAAAATTATTATATCGTTTGCGATTTTTTTGGCGTTGTTGTTTTTAGGGCTTTTTGATCATTATCTTTGGGATTTGGAACCGGGGCGGTTGATGTTTTGGTTGGCGGTTGGCATAATGTTAAGGGTATAAAATAGGGATTAGAATACAGTATTTAGTAGATAAGTGAGAATAAGCAATTTTTAATTTCTAATTTTAAATTTCCAATAAATTTTTAATTAATTAATTTTTAAAATTTAAGACTTTTGTAAATCTTAATTCTTAAATCTTAATTCATATTAATCGCCCTTGTATTTCAATGGATACCTGCCCGCCATAGCCTTTTATTGAAGCGGGTAGTAATATTAAATTGTCGGATTTGCTTTTAAAACTATTATTGAGCTTCGCTAACAGGCGTTGGCAGGCGGGGAATGCGAGTTCCTTTATTCGTTAATGCTCTCGTATTTCAACGGATAGAATATGGGCCTCCGAAGCCCAAGACACAGGTTCAATTCCTGTCGAGAGCACAAAAGTATTTAGAAGACGAAGCTTGCGATGCAGGTTCGATTCCTGCCAAGGGCACCAGAATCAAACTTTCAGGAACTTTACCGATTGATTCGGCCGCGCGAAGCGCGGCAGAGAACGGAAACATTGGCTCGCCGCGCACGGCGCGACACCCAAGAGTCCTCCCAAGTATCCAGCGAAGACGCCTACGGCCGAGCCGTATATAATATCTTTCTTAATGGATATTTTCTCCTTTTCCTCATCTCTCTCTTTGGATTTATATAAAAGCATCATGCTACCTGCAAATACGAGAAAGGCCACAAACAACCATTTTAGTAAGGGCACTGGAAGAAATTTGCTCGTGTAAGCCCCCAGAGGAGAGAAGATGGTGGCGATGATTAATATCGGCAGGCCTATCTTAAATTTTATCAGTCTTGCTTTTATAAAACGTATCGAGGCAAATGTCATAGCGATAGCATTTAGAAGAAGAGCCGTCGCCATGCTCACATGTAAATCGATACCTAAGAAAATGAATATCGGGATGAGTATGAAGGCGGCTCCCACCCCAGCTACCGTTAAGACGGTCGTGAATACAAAAGTGATTATTCCTGCAATGATAAAAGTAATCATATATTTTTAATCTCGCTTAGGGTTTAATTCCCCGCAGCTCGCTGCGATAAAATAATACCTTTTGATACCCCGTCAGCTTGCTGCGGGGTAGTTCATTCTTCATATCCAGAGCAGGGTATACAAACTGGCTTTCCATCTTTTTGGCGTGCGTACCGCTCAAAAATGTATTCACCGCAAATACTGCATTTAACTTTGTTGAATGATCCTTTGGCGGGAATAAACTTAAAGTCGGGCCTTGATTCAATCTTAAACATAAATTCGTCAGACTGTTCATACACCCAATTAATAATTTCATCAGATACATTTTGAGGGATTTCCGACGGCTCGATACCTTTTTTGCGATAGACAAAAAATTCAAATTTTCCCATTGAATCGACGAATTCTGTTTTAAGCGAAAAACGAACTGCGCCTTTCTTAGGGTGGTAAAATGTGGCAGCCAACTTTCCATAGAAAGTTTTTTCTATAAGAACTTTCCCATAGGTCGCTCCTGTAGCCGCCTGCATACCGTCAACCATACAAGTTTGCGGATGTCCTTTGCCGATTTCAGGAAACACGAAAAAACTGTGGTCTTTTTCGCGCTCAACACCAAGGTGTTCCATCGCCAGTTTACCCATTCGATACCCAATCGGCATGAAAGGACATCTATGTCCGTGGAATTCAAATGCCCATTCCGGGGGTATATATTTTTTGTTATTGTTCATAGTTTTCCTTTTTAGTTTCTATCCTCCAAAGAGTTTAGAAATTTATTTAATAATTTAATATATTTTTTTACGACCTTTTTATTTAATTTGTAAAAAACTTTTAATCCCTCTTGCCTTGATGACACCAGCCCAAAATCTTTCAATACTTTCAAATGATGAGAAGTAAGATTTTGAGCTAAATCAAGGTATTGCCAAATGTCGCAAACACATTTTTCTCCTTCTCTTAAAAGGCAAAGAATTTTTAGGCGGTTTTCTTCACTAATTATTTTCAAAAATTCAACTGTTTGCGATAAATTGGCAACCGATTTTTTATCTACACAACATTTTGGTTTCATAATCTTATTTATCAATAATAATTATATCAATCCTTATTGATATTGTAGACGAATAAAAAAGCTATGTCAAATTATTATTTGACATTTATTGTTTAACAATTTTGATTGCCTTCCCATTTATCAAAGCGTCAGCGATTTTTTTATACGCCGAATAAAGGATTCTTTGATAAGTGCTTTGTGAAGTGCGCATTTTATCAGCCGCTTCTTTTTGTTCTAAATCATTAATATGGCGCAGGCGGTAAGCTTCTATTTCTTCGGTTGTTAATTCAACGATTTCAAGAAATCTCATCGGCACGCCTTGGGGCTTAAAATACGTGATCTTAGGATCAAACATTATTTTTCTACAAAGTCTTGGTCTTGGCATAAGATTGATTACTCCTATATTTTATGATAATTTTTTATTAAAAGAAGGCCCCCGGCCCCTTTTTGCAAAGAGGCCGGTTCCGCGCCTTCTTTTACTTTTGCTGGTCTTTTAGAGCTGCTTTTTCTTCTTTGACCGCCGCTAATTCTTCCTCGAGTATTTTTTCCTCGTCTTCTAAAGCGGCTAATTCGTTTTTAGGAGAAATAAATCTCCTAAAACTATAACCATAACCGCTCCGATGACCCAAACCTATACCGCGCCCGCAAGGACCTAACCCTCGGCCGGTTCTAGGACCATAACCTAAAGGACCAGTTCCGTCTAATCTTGGCATAATTTTTATTTCCTTCATTAATTTTAATAGATAGTTCGACCTTTGTTTACTATCTATTATGAATATATACCCATAACATTTTGTTGTCAACAGTCTAAAAATTTAACAGATAAAATCAATAAATCCAAGTGGTATACCAATTTCGTTTAAAAAAAAGGTTAGGATTTCGTCAAACAAGCGCGCGCGGTAGAACAGCTGCG
>JAMDBA010000056.1 GCA_023484365.1 Patescibacteria group bacterium | reverse complement strand
AATTCCAAATCCAGTTATTAATGCCGCGGTGCTGGCGGTTCCATAAGAACCCTTAAGGAAAAAAAATAAATAAATTAACAGAATGGCCGTATAGTTAAAAATATATACAGGAATAGAAATCACCCAACCTACAACGGGGACAAAATCAAGTAAATCTGCGGCTATAGCCCCTATATCCATTATGCCGGCAACTATTCCCAAAAGGATAATTTCTGTCAGTCCGTATTTTTTACTACTATCATCCATTTTATTCTTCTAAAAGTTGCTGGGGATTGGTGGTGATGATTTTATCTTCAAAAGGAGAGGCAATAATCTGAATGGCGACGTGCTTTGGGCCGGCGGAGAATAATCCTGTTCCTATTTCAGCTTGCAGCAGCAAGGATTGCTCCGCTTCCGTCAGATTAAATGCCTTTATTAGCGCGGGCATAGCGGTTGGCGATTGTTTAAGCAGGAGCTGAATGGCGGAGTTGGTGACGATAGGCCGTCCATAAGGAGAGTTCATAAAATCGTCAACTTCCTGGGTGATTGTCGTGATGCCAAGATAGTATTTTCTGGCTCTTTTTACCAATCCAAAAAGGAATATGGCGCTTGATTCGTATTTCATCATTACCCAAGCTTCGTCAATAACTAAAATCCGTTTTTTCAACTTGGCCCTAATGGTGTTCCAAATATAGTTCATTACCAGATACATAGCTATCGGCCGGAGCTCCTCTTCAAGATCGCGGATAGAAAAAACAATCAGGCGGTTTGATAAATCAACATTTGTCGGCTGATTGACGAATCCCGAAAAGCTGCCTTTGGTGTATTTATAAAGCCGTTCCGCCATATTTTTGCCTCCTTCAATATTTCTTAAAACATTTTCTAGATCGCTTAAAAGCGGCGGGACCGCGTTGGTAAAATCTTTTCCGGCAACAATTTCGTGTGAGGAATACGTCTCAATAAGCGCTTCGTCTAAAATAGAATCTTCTTCAGCGCTTAATTTTCCAAGCATCAGTTTAATCAGACCGGAAACATTTACGATATGGGAGCGCAAAACGTCGGTTGGGTCTTCGCCTTCGGGAATGACCGGGATATCAAAAGGATTAATATGGTCTTCCGAAGCCAGGGAAATATTGAAGAAACTGCCGCCAAAACCGTCGGCCATTTTTTTATATTCATTTTCCGGGTCAATAATCAGAATATCTGTTCCCATCATAAGATTTCTGATTATTTCCAGTTTGCTGGCGTAAGATTTTCCAGCGCCTGATTTAGCGAAAACCACTAAATTGGCGTTTTCAAGCGAGAAACGGTCAAATAAAATCAAGGTATTATTGTGGCGGTTTATTCCGTATAAAACTCCCGTATCAGAAGTCAGCTCTTCGGAAACAAAAGGAAAGAAAGAGGAGAGTGGTCCGGTGTTCATCTGGTTAGTAATGCCTATTTTATCGGAAGCGGTTGGCAGGTTTGTCATAAAAGCTTCAAGTTCTTGGAAGATGGCGGGTTTAAGATAAACGATTTTTGATTCCATCGTGGAATTAATTAGTTCCTCCAATTTCTTTAAGTCTTCCAAAGTGTCGCTGTAAATAGTGATGTAAACTCCCACGCTGAACAATTTTTCCCTGGCTTGCTGGAGGGCGTCCCGCAAGCTTTCAATGTCGGAATAAGCGGTTTCTAAAACAGGATCCCTTACTAATCCTTTGGACATTCTTTCGTTAAGCTGGGACTCAACTTCGGCCACCTTTCTTTTGAAGGTTTTTAACGCCAATGCCGTGTCTATGGGGTTGATATAAATAGAGATATCAAAAAGGCTCGGCTGATTGATTATCGGTTCAAACCAGCCGGTTGATAAAAATCGCGGATAAGTAAAAATAAAAAGCGTCTTAGCTAATTTATCCCCTATTTTTATATAATTGGAATTCACCTGAACTCCGGCTGGGGCTAAAACCTTTTTTAGATCTTCAAATTTTGTATCCATTAGTTTTTAATAATTATATTTTCTTTCTTTTGTTCAACCGTTTCGGGATTGTAAAAGTTATAAAAAAGCTCAATAATCGCGTCGTCATTTAGAGGCGAAACATTCAGCCCTATTACTCCTAATCCTTCACTGACTCTGTCAACGCGCTGTTTGAGCTGGAATAGGTTTTTCTGAAAATCTTCCTCTTTTTCTTTCTCCCCTTGCTCTTTGGCTTCGGCGGCGGTTTTTTTCTGGCCAAAGGGAAGCAGGCTGATCAAACCGCTCAAAGCGCCGGACGCTTGCTTCGCGCCGCCTATTGAAAGCGGACTATATGAAACCACGACAAAGAAGTTTTTTATCATAATTGCGTTCATTCTCACGAATTCACTGACGAAAGTTTGATATTCTTCAATCTGGTTTTGGAGCAAAGGATTAGCTTCTTCTTCTTTTCTTTTTTCTATCATTTCCAGATACTTGTCAATATTAACTTTCCTGGAGTGGATAATTATTTGAACGGGGAAATCTATACTGTTTAAGAAATTAGCATAAGTCCCTAAAACCAGGTTTTGTTCCTGTTCGGATTTTAAGGCGAAGTTAATCCCGGAAACCATTAAAATCTGCCTTAAGCTGCCGTTTTTTAGAATAATGGTTCCTTCGCGGATGTCTTGGATGTCTATTAAATTTTGAGTGCTTTGAGAGTCCACCATATAATTATAATGCAAAATTCGAAATTCTAAATCCCAAATCCGAAATAATATCTAATTTCACTAAATCAAAAATTCTAATCATTGGTTGATTTTTTTATAATTGCGCCGAAAATCATCATTAATTCTGTGGCTTCTTGTATTAGTTTTTGCTGTTGTCGCTCAAGATCTTTATCGTCGTTGATGTCTATAAGCAGGAACCAATAGCGGCTTTCTTTTGCTTCTTTGCGGCAAATTTTGATTCTCATGATAAAGTCTTTTTTGCTTAAAGATTCATTAGCTTCAATATAGTTAGCTCCCACAGAACCGGAAGACCTGATGACTTGTTTCCCATCTTCAATATTACCGATAGTTTTTGGCATATTTTTAATAAACAATCTAACCTTTCTAGCAAACTCAAGAGTGCGCTCCTCTAAATTATATTGTTTTGAATTTTTAATTTTATTCATTTGAATTTGTTTGATATTCCGAATTTAGTATTTCGGATTTATAAATATTGTTTTAGTAGTTTATCACTTTGATCGCTTCTCTTTCGCCGGTGGATTTTTTAACAATCTCGTATTTTTCTTCAGGTGGCTTTTGGGAGGGTTTTGGCGGTTCTTTAGTGGTGGTTATTTTTTGCCAGGTATTTTTAAGGGTTGCGCCGGAAACCAAACTTTCAAGAGAAAATCCTTGGGCTACTTGACGGACGGAACTTTCCGTTTTGATAGCGTTGGGATTTTCGGGTTGCCATAAATAATTTTGCGGCGCCCAATAAAACTGGAACATAAAATAAGCCATTTTTTGGAAATTTTGGCCGTTAATTTTTACAAACGCCAAAGCCAGACCGGCTCCGGCGATAATAATTGAAAATACCAACCAGATGAAAAAATTTAGCATATAATGCAAAATAAAAATTATAATCGCCGCTGCTGCAACATAAAGAAACTGCTTTAAAGTCAGCGGTCCGATAATCTTATCCTCTGTTTCAATGAATTGAGGTACTTGGAATTGCATTTTAGTTATTTAGAATAAAGAATCATGAATAATGAATAGAGAAAGATTTCGATTTTTTGATTAAGCCGTTTATAAGTTTATGAGTAAGTAAGGATTGGCCAGCTAGTGCTTCAAAATCTTTTTTTGTAATAAGCTCAACATCTCTGGAAATAAGTAATTGGCTTTGCAATTCAGTCAAAGATCCCTTGGCCATTGAATAAAACTGAATTTTTTCTTTATATGATTGCCGACTAAATCCTTCCGCGATATTAGATACTACGGAAACGGCAGCTCGTCTCATTTGGTTAGTCAGACCAAAAATTTCTTCTTTAGGAAAATCCTTCGTTGCTTTGTAAATCATTAAAGTTAGTTTATGGCTTTCTTTCCAAGCGTTTAGGTCGGTAAAGTTTTTTATTTTATTTTCGTCATCATTCATCATTCCCTATTCTTTATTCATTGTTTGCGGCTCAAATCAACGGTATTTCCTTTTATTTCCGGTCCGGATTTTTCCGGGGGATTTTTGGCCGGCGCCGCTGGTTCGGTTGTTACGCCTAAATTGTTAAGGTTGACAAATTTTATGGCCGACTCTCGTTGTTCTCCTTTTGTTTTTTCGGGCGGAAGCGGCATTGAGGGGGTAATCATTGAATGTGCTGTAACTGCCGCGGACCCTTCTTGTAATTTACTAAAAGCATTTTTATTGGCCGGCTGTCCTTCGGTCGTGCCCGACGCTACGGCGGGCTGATTAGGTTTATTAGCCGCATCGCTGAGGTTTGTTTTGTAAGCGCTATAATGGACAACTTTGGGAATCTCGGGTTTTTGAGCTGCCGGTTTGGGCGGCGTTTTTGACGCGGGCGAAGCGGGAAAATTACCCAGTTCAAACTCGGCGGCGACGGCCGAGGCGACCGGTTTCCTAGTTTGAGGTAACTCAATCTGAAAATCGCCAAGATTAACCGATCTTTGAAGAGGCGAAACTTTTTCTTCGCGCATAACAATTGGCTCTAATGGAACCGGAGCAGGCTCCGGCGTTTCGGTTAGTGATGGTTGACCGGCTGGCGCGGGCTGTTTTGCTGCGGCTTGAGCTGGGGCGGGCGTGGCAGGTTGCGCTTCGGCTGGGGTGCCTGTTTCTATTTTTAACGGTTGAATGCCGGAAACTTCTCGGGCGGCAGCTTCTAAAGGTGTGGACTGGGACTCTTCTGTTTCTTCGGCGACGACGGGATTATAATTATTTTCAATTTCAGCTTTAAGAGGCAGGAATATTTTTTTGTTTATTTCCTCGCTTATTTCGGTGGCTTTTTTGGGATCTATATCAACAGCTTCTTTTAGATTTTTTTCAAAATCGTCAGCAAGTGAAAATCCCATTAAAACATCTCCTACTAAAGTGCCCACAATAAGAATTGTATAATCGCCTAAGCCTGCAACTCTTCTTCGCACTATATCGTTAAGATAAGGGGACCAAACAGCGTCTTTTAGGGACTGGGGCAATGTGTCGTATCTTTTAATAGCTTGTTTTTGGTTGATATTAATCATTTTCTATGTTTTTCTAACCGATTTTTCTAACCGCTGTTGAAGGCTCTTTCGCTGCGACGTAATGTGCTCCGCCGGTTATGGCGCCCAACACTCTTCTTCCTATGTTGGCGTTTAAGATACTTGTAGCGGTTTCATCAAATTCCGCTCCGCTTGCCCTAAGTTTTTTCAGTAAAGCTTCCATATCATCAGCATTTCCAAGTTTGACAGCATTATTTTTATATATCATGGCTTCTGACTGCGAAATATTCCCTTTTGCTAAAAGGTTGTCTATTTGATGATTAAGTATTTTTTGAGTAACATTCGCGGCGCTGGCGCCGTCAAGTTTTGATACGGCGGTATTGTAAAGAGTTGGATTATTTGATATAGCGACGGATAAGGCTTCCTGGATGGCGTCGTGAGTTTCTTTATCTTCCCCAGCCATCTCAGGATCGCTAATATTATAATCCATAAAAGCGGTTTTCATCGATTTTATCAGTTCTTTCTGACCATCTTCATCTAGTTTGGACATTTTATCACTTGTTAATTGATCAAAGATTGCTTGTTTAGCCTCTACATCGGACTGACTCCCGGTTCCGTTTTTAAAATCAGATATAGCATTGCTTAAATCTTTTAATGCCGCAAGAGTTTTGTCGTCATAAATACTTTGACGGTTTATTTTAATAGCAAAAGCAGAAGCAGCCGACCCATAACGGCTGAATTGGTTTTTATTAGCCGCGATATATTTTTTATCATTGTTAGTAAGGAATCCAGCGTCTGCCTTTGCTTGTAAATACCCTATCTTATCTCCGTTGAGTTTTTTGTTCTCCATAGATTTACCGACGTTTTTAAATCCCTCTTGGTCTAAGCCGCTGTATTTTTTCTTCGCTTTCTCTATGTCGGCTTGCGTGGTTGTTTGGGCAAGATTGCCTATAGCCGTTCCTAATGGTTGAAGAAACCTGTTTCTTTGCATTGCGCCAACTGCGGATTGGATTGGTTTCCATCTGGCTATCCCGCCCAATCCCCGGGAGCCTTGTTTTCCAGTGAATTTAGCCAAGCCTTTACCGACACTTTTGGCGGCACCTATCGTTGCGCCCGCGAACTTTACTCCTAATGAATCAGACGCAAAAAGACCGGCAACAACTATACCGATAAGGGATATCTGCTGCAGGGCTGACAACATTATAGTAGCAGTAAGTCCTCCTTGCCCCAATGAATGCACCAACGTTCCCAACGGACCAACTGACGCACTTAAATTTTGATATGTAAATTTTGATAACGGATTGACGGTTAGCATTGCGATATACAAAAACATCATCACTAATGGAGAAAAGAATGTCCATTTAAGGAATTTTTGCCACCAACTTTTCCATTGGCTATCAGTAAGAGGCGTTATCCATGAGACCCAAGCCAAAGGCATTAAAATTAAAAGTATGGTTAAGTAAATAAATCTTATTAACAACATCAAGAAGAGACCAATAAGAGTAATCATTATAGCGAAAGGAAATAGAATATCGAAACAAAGCTGAAGCAACGAACTTATTATATTGCTGGCGTTGCTAGCCGGGGCGGCCTGGTATTGGCTGCTGCCCGCTTCATACAGACTAACATCCTGACCTATTGCTTGAGGTTGAAAAGCGTTACCGATGGAATCGGCAAAATTATCTATTCCATTTGATGTTATTCCGTTTGCGCCAGGCATATGGCTTAAGAAATAATAGGTGAATTGATTGGAGATTTGTAGTATGGAGTTTGCTATTGGGAGGCTAAAATTAACAAGCAGAGCGGCGATTATTAGTTTGGCTAAGAGTGCTTTAACGCCGTAAGATTCCCTTCTTAATATCGTCGCGATAGCAATAATAATTAAGATGGTAACAAATCCAAAATTTGCTAAGGATAAAGTGATCGATATGCCTACTCCAGCAACAACATTAGCGTTTGTGCCGACTAACGTGTTTAATTGAAGGGCGTATTGAACAAAATAAACGGCAACCATTATAAAGAAACCAATTATTCCAGCTATTAAAGTGCCAAGAACGAGTAAAAGACCACCAACAGCGTCAGAAACGCTGTCGTACCAAGCAGCGTGAGCTTGATTGATAAAACCAAAGGAGCCAAAGATAACTAATATAAAAATCAGAAAAATAATTCTGCTACGGAATATTTTTTTTGCTGTATCCTTAAGAGGAGCTTTCATTTTTTAGTTTTTGCAAGAAATATCAGGAAGGTTTGTGCCAGTGGTTTGAGACAACGAGGAAGATAAATTGTTTAGAATGTCTTCCACCGAACGAAAATCCAATGAGTCAAACTCGCCTGGACCGGTATAATTTTCATATAAATTAGCAAAAGTCATAGAAGACGTTGGCATACTTTCGATAAAATCACTCGTGTTGTATTCTACTGGAAAGATACTAGATCCTCCTGGGAAGGATTTTGTCACAGATGATGTAGAATTAGAAAGAACAATATCGGTCATTAATGGATCGCCGAGATGAGCATAATAAATAAGAACATTTGCTGCTCCCCGCGCTATCGTATTAATCTTGCAATCTATTCTATATCTTCCCCCTCTAGCGCCGCCTGTAACAGAACTAACTTGACAATTAGAATTTGCAAAATCTAGAGATTGGCATATAAATGGTATATATTGGAATCTTTGAACATCTATCCATGGACCAAAAGTTGCGGTAGGAGGACTCCATGTTTCGTGGATTTGGTTTAAGAAAGACCCCGAGCTCTCTAGATTCTCATGTTTTAATCCGCAATTTAAGTTAGCTATTGTAGAAAGCTGGGTGTCGGCATCGGAATACTGATTGGCTTGGCCAAATATTGCCTGGACAACTTGATTAAAGGTTAAAGACTGGATAAGTTGATTTAAAATACTATTGGCGTTCATAGCTAATTGAGGAACGTTTTGATATCCAGATAAACTAGAAATATTTTGGATTTGGTATATAGCAGTATTAACCATCGGCGCCACAGAGCTAACTTCGTTATCAACTACACCATAAAGATCAAGGGCTGTTTGGGCTTGTTCTGTGGTAGACGCCGCATTTAAAGTGGTGTAGTAAGCTTCATACTGCGTAGATGAAGCTGCTAACGTTGAGCTCGCCAAATATTGCTGGAGATTACTAAGCCCGAACTTGCTTATCTGGTCTGAAGATAAGCCGTTTATATAATCGTTTAAGTTCGTCTCTATTTGGGTGGTGCTAGCGATATCATTAGTAATTGTTTGATATTGATCGGCGTATTGATAATCACTAACGTTAGAAATACTGGGTGGATTATTTGGAATTAAAGTTAAATCGTTTTGAATCGGTTGAAGTTGGTTATAGACGTCATTTAAAGTTGTACTTGCGCTCCCTGCTAAATTAAGTGTAGAGGCAATAGGCAGTAATTGATTCGCGATATTTTGAAGTCCAGTTGATGTAGAATTACTAGCGCCGTCAATAAGAGGATTAATAATATTATTTTGGATAAACGGCGCAGCGCTAGTAATTTGACTTATCGCTATGGCTTGACTATCGGTACTAAGGTTAGTATCAGAGTTAATTTTAGCAATTATAGCATTTTCTGCGCTGATAAGCCCATCGTCTTGTTTTGTGCTTGATGGTATAGCGATAGTACTACTAGGATATGACCAATAGTAGTTATTCAACGCCGTGATTGCTTCAGATATTCTTTTCTGAAACGTTAAAGGATCACTCGTTGAAGAAGAAGTTGAAATGATTTGAAGTTGTTCATTTATTGTGTTTATTAAGGGCGAGAGCGGTTCGGTTGAGGTAGAAATATTATATTTATAATAATCATCAAAAAATCTTAAACTGTTTAGATAGTTTGATAAAGCGATTCCTTGAATTTGTAATTTATTATAAGTTGAGTCAGGCGTGCCCATGGCTTGCGCACTTTGTTGTTTTAGCGCGGTTAATAATGGCGCTAACTGATTGTTTTCTATGTCATTTTTGCAATCTGTGGGAGTTAAATCCATGGTGTGGGCAGTTAAGTTCGTAAGCTCAGAATCAAGATTACTAAAGAAATTACTAACGCCTGTTGGCACAAGCTGGATTTGTCCTAATGATAATTTTGTCGCTGATAACCAGTTTGTAACTTGAGCGAGATCTTTATCTAATGTTACAATATCAAACAAACCTGTTTGTGTTACAGCTATTTGCAACTGTTGGAATAAAGGAGTTGGTTGAGTGTAGTTGAAAGTAGTTCCGTTTAATCCCTTTGTCCCGGCTTGAATTAAATTAGTAATAGCGGAATTTATGAAAGCATTGACAAGCGCCGAAATATCTTTGGCATTAACCCATTGGTCAATATCGCTGCCTAACGCTCTATCGGATAAATTAGCGATTGCTTCGCCGGGCGTGACTATCTGAGTTTTAGTACAATTGGGATCATTAGGGGATATTTGATCGGCATTAACAGTAGTGGTCGTGGTCCATCCGTACGATGTATCTAGCCTCTCCACGCAAATTTTTGAAGGTTGAAATCCCTTCCCCGCCACGGCTTCCTGGGCGGCATTGGCGGCCGCCTGGATTTTAGCGTTTTGAATTTGGTCTTGAATCAAAAGCGAGGCGCCCAAGAAATTATTTTGAGGTTCAAGCGAGGCGCCATAAGCCAACCAGCCGCCATTTGAAAAATCATCGGCGAATTGCTGGAAATTACCCACTATCTTGCTAAGCGTGCAACTAGTTGTTAGAGCGGGGTTAACGGGTAATTGACTAATTTGAAGGGCTGCCTGAAATGGTTGACAAGCTCCGCTGTCTAGTTGTTCCGCTATTGCCCCTCCGGCTTGATCGGCGGCATTAGTTAAGAATGTTTGCCAGTTTTGAATATAAAAAGGTTGGCCATGATAGCCGCTATTGATCCAATTAATAGTTTGGACCACCAATTGGTGGATTAGCGTTTGGACGATTATTTGGAGAATGTTCATTAAAACAGGTTCAATATACGTGTTCCATAGGGTATTTTTAGTGGCTTGTTCCGTTTGTTGGATGGCCGTAAATGACGTGTCTGCCATTATGGAGTTTGGAACGGTTATAGCCAGATTGCTAGCGAGTCCAGCGGAGGCTCCCGCGGTTACTTCGGATGAAATTCCCGCGTCACCAGCTGCGCCGCCCATTAAGCTGAAATCCGCTTGAGCTTGATTGACACCAAAAACACTATCTATTAGATCGGATAAACTATTTTTTTGCGTAATTAGTGAAACTTTTTGGGAAATAAATTTTATTTTAGAAAGTTCTGCCTGAACGCCTTCCTGATCTTTAGTTATCAAATCTTTTATTAAATCGCCGGCCTGCAAGACAATCGCCGCTCTAGCGGGATCGTTTTGGTAATTAGCAACTTGGCTATATATTCCTTTTTGGTCGCTAAGATATTTAATTAATGATTCGTGAATTGAGAGTAGGGGTTTTGGGACGGGAACGACAGCTAATTGCTGGATAGCTTGATCTAAAATTAAAGAAAGCGCAGAAAAATTGTTGGTAAAATTATCGGTAGTAATAGTTTGGCTGCTGTAATTTTTGAAAGCATCGCTTAAAACAGTTTGGTTTAATATGTCTTTAATAGAGGTTAGGTAATCCCCGTTTTGTTTCGCGGTTGGGCTGTCAATTATTGTATATTGATAAGAAGGCGGAGGGATAACTAGGGCGTTATTTTGTTGAATATAATTATTAAACTCGCTGATAATCTGGTCGGAACTTGGAATTAGCACGCTGGAGTTATTATTTAGATTAACCGGTCCGCCGGGATTGTTCTGGATTATTTGTTGAGCCAACTGCTGGGCAAAAACTTGAGTTAGATTTTCGTCTGATCCCTGTTGAATTGACGCTAATGTTTGATTGTATAAGTCCGAAGTAGACGACGATTGCGTTGCGAAAGCTTGATTCAAACTAGATGAAGCGCTTGGCAGTTGGTTAAGTATTGTAAGATTGGAATTAGACGATTGTGGTAATGCGGGAATAATTTGAGGAATTATCAAAATTAAAAATGTCGCTATTACGGCAATGCCTAAAAATGAGGCTATAAGTTTCTTAATATTTATCCCCTCCATTAGCTTTTATTATATTATATATTTAATTATAATAAAATTAAATAGATGAAGAAAGCAAGTTTAATTATTTTAGCGATCATTATTTTAACTGGTATTATAGTTGGCGTAAAATTTACGTCGGCGGCGATCGGTACTCCTTTTGGAGGAAGAATAGTGACGCTAACCGCTTGTAATTTGGGATATGTTATTAGTGTTGGTCAGCCCAAGCCGGTTATCCAATTATTGGTTTTGTTTGCCGACTATGGCACATTAATTAGAGAGCAATATATGGTGCTGCCCGGGGTGGCTGTTATGGGTTTTTATTATCCTTATGGAGGCACTTGCCCTCTCGTCCATACTGCTGGTGTTCCTTACAGCGCTGTTTTGGGTCTAATGGGCACTTCGCTTAGATAATAATTGATTCAAGCTTTTCCGATAGTTTTAGTATCTGCTCAACGTTTAAATTTTGGGGGCGGTCGGCAGGCGGGATTTTTTCTCCGGTTATAATTTTGCTTATCTCTTCTTTTGGCAGATTCAAGCCGGCTGACAAATTATTTAAAATCGTTTTTCTCGGTTGTTTAAAAATTATTTTAATAAATCGGTAATAATCTTCAGGATTTATTGCGGGTTGCGGATTACGGATTAAGAATTTTACGACAGCGCTATCTACTTCGGGCTCCGGCTTAAAATATTCTTTTGGCAAGTAAGAGATGATTTCCGGCTTGCTCCAAAATTGAGTGGCGGCCGCCAGAAGATTCATTTTCGGCGGTTTGGCGGCTAATCTTTCGGCGACTTCTTTTTGGATGGTTAAAATCGCAAGCGAAGGTTTAGTTTCAAGCTCGCCTAAAATCCGCAAAAGATAACCTGTTATGTAGTAAGGAATATTGCCGGCTATTTTATAATTGAAATTGCTGATTGCGGATTGCGGATTGCGGATTAATGATGGCAAAACTTTTAAGGCGTCGCCTTCAACGATTTCAACATTTTTTATTCCTAAATCATAAATCTTATTTCTTAATTCTTGCGCCAATGTCGCGTCTTTTTCAATTGCGATAAGATTTACCCTTCCGTCTTTTCGCTGAATTTGTTTGGTTATTTTTTTATTCCGCGCCAGAATTTCTTCCGTTAGCTCTCCGTGGCCGGGGCCGATCTCAATAATTGTTTCGTCGTCTTTAATTTCAAGTTCTCGCGCGATAGTTTCCAGCGCTTTTTTATTAATTAAGAAATTTTGACCAAGTTTAGTTCTCATTTGTTTAATAAGGTTCTACAAAATCATTTAAAAACATTATAACATTATGCGGAACATTGGGATGTTTTTATAAATTATTAGCGTTTTGATTATTTTTGAATTTAGTTATTATTTAATTAATGGAATCATTTAAATTGCCGGCCAGCGATTCTCAGATGAAAAATAAAAAAGCGGAAGGAACGATGGAGAATAAATCAGCCAAAGAATTGCTCTGGGAGGGCAAGCGTAAAGAAATTGAGGGTTATGCCGATGCTTTGGGATACGGAATAGACGATAAAATAAAAGAATCTTTGGTTGCCCTTAATATTTTTGGTCTTCCGACTACCGCTTCTTGCGAGGGTCATATTAATCATGGCATAAGCGCTCCTTGGATTGAAATCAGCGCCCCGGATGAGCCAGAGGAAAGATTCGCCGGCGAGAAAGAAATATATCAAAAAATCGCCAATAAATACGGCGTGCCTTTAGAAGACGTAAAAACCGGAGATAATCATATGGCATGGGTTGAGGCGGAAATTGAGAGGTCTAAAGCTGACGAGACGAAGGAATATAAAAACTGGCGGGAAGAAAATAAAAAATTAATGGCTAAAGCGGAAGGATTCTTGAATGAATTTTATAAAAACAGGAAGGCGAGCAATGACAATCGCCTTGAAATAACCAAGGAAGGAGAAGGAAATTTCAGGATTCACAACGGTGGCAGGGACTACAAAAATGCGCCGAAAGATATCAGCGAGAAACAAAAGCAGGAATTGTCAAAACGGCTTTTTAATCATCAAAAAGAAATGGAAGAATTCAGCTCGTTTTTGAAGGAAAAATATTTAAAAAGCTGAAAAATCTGCCATGCACAAGTTCAGATACATATGAGACTTTTCGGCAAACCGAAAAGTCATGCAACAATATAATAAAACAAATAATATCAAGGGTATTGTAAGTATTTATAACGAAGCGCTACGCTTCAGGGATATGAT
>JAMDBA010000071.1 GCA_023484365.1 Patescibacteria group bacterium | reverse complement strand
CCAGCAATTCAGCCAATCTCAAAAATAAGTGAAATTATTAGAAGTTTTCGCGAAAAGTATTCTACTAAACCCCATGCCCTAGTGGCTAGTGGCTATCCTCTATTTCACACTGACGCTGCGCAAGCTTTTCAATATCTTAGTCCAGACGTTAATAAGTTAGGCGTCGATCTGATGACTATTTCAGCGCATAAAATTTACGGACCAAAAGGAATCGGACTGCTTTACGTAAAAAATAATAAACTAAGTCCTAGCGGCTATTGGCTAAACCCTATTATCACTGGCGGCGGACAGGAATTCGGATTAAGGTCGGGCACTGAAAACGTCGCGTTGATAGCGGGTTTTGCAAAAGCAATTGAATTGGCAAACGAGAAACGGCAAAAAGAGAAAAAAAGAATTTTTTTACTGGCGCAATATTTTTTCAAAGAAATAAAAAAGATCGTTCCGAAGGCCCGATTAAACGCCGAAAAAGCCGAGCGACTGCCCAATATTTTAAATATCTCTTTTCCGGGTTATGACGCGGAGAGCTTGCTGATAAAATTCGACCTTAACGGCATTGCCGTTTCCCGCGGCTCGGCGTGTATGGCGCGTTCTTCTCAGCCGTCTTATGTATTAAAAGAAATGGGGATAAGCGAAAGCGAGCAGCGCTCCAGTTTGCGGTTTAGCTTCGGCAGATTCACGACAAAAGAAGAAATGTCCAAAGCCTTGAAAATTATAAAAAAAATATTAAAATAGCAAATTGTTCAAGCCATTTAAAAGTCGCAACAAATAAATAATTAAACCGTATTAATTAATGCATATGAATAAAGATATTAATAAAAAAATTATCGTTTTTAGCGCGCTATTTGCTTTGTTCGGAGCTATTTTGGGCTCTTTTGTTTTGGTTAAATTTACCAGCGCGAATACATTTGATGACGTTTTAAATAAATTGCGTTCGATTTTTAATCCCCAGCAGTCAATTGGTCAGCCGACGCTTATTAATAATAAAGTTAATATTCCGGTCGCGCCGTATCAGTCAACCGATTCGCACGAGCAAGCGGTTATAAGCGCCGTAAAACAAGTTTCTCCGGCCGTTGTCTCGATTATTATTTCTAAAGACGTCCCCGTAATAGAACAATGTCCGTATAATAACAGTCCGTTTTCTAATTTGCCTCCGGAGTTCCAGCAGTTTTTTGGGTTTGGCAGCGACCAATTTTATCAGCCGTGCCAAAAAGGCACCCAAAAGCAAGAAGTTGGCGGCGGGTCGGGTTTTATTATTTCTTCCGACGGATTGATTTTAACCAACAAGCATGTTGTGTCCGAAAAAAATGCCTCTTACACGGTTTTAACCAATGACGGAAAGAAATACGACGCTAAAGTTTTGGCTCAGGACCCGGCAACGGATTTGGCGGTAGTTAAAATTAATCAAACCGGCCTTCCAACGGTAAAACTAGGCGATTCTGATTCTGTTCAATTGGGGCAAACTGCCATAGCTATAGGCAACGCGCTTGGAGAATTCAGAAATACGGTTTCTGCGGGCGTCATATCCGGCCTTGCTAGAACCATCACCGCTTCGGGCGCCGGTATTTCAGAAACAATCGAAGGGGTTTTTCAAACCGATGCCGCCATCAATGCCGGAAATTCCGGCGGGCCGCTTCTTAATTTAAAAGGGGAAGTGATAGGCATTAATACGGCAATGGTTTCAGGCGCGCAAAACATCGGATTTGCCATCCCCATTAATAAGGCTAAGCGCGACATTGATTCGGTGAAAACAACCGGTAAAATTATCTCTCCGTATTTGGGCGTAAGATATATTCTTATTACTCCGGATTTGGCCAAAAAAGAAAAACTTTCCGTGGAAAACGGCGCTTTGGTAAGAGGAGAGAAAAACGAACCGGCTGTGATAAAAAATTCTCCGGCCGGCAAAGCGGGAATCCAAGCGGAAGATATAATAGTTTCGGTAAACGGCGTCAAAATCGATCAAAATAATTCTCTCGCGTCTCTGGTGCAAAAATATAAAGTCGGGGATAAAATAAATTTGAAAGTTTTACGAAATGGAAAAGAACTCTCTTTTGAGGTAATATTGGAAGAAAGAAAATAGTAATCGCGACATTTTCAAAATTCATGGATCAATTTCACAGATTTACAATCAAAGCTCAGGAAGCGCTTCAAAGAGCGCAGGACTTGGCTGTTCGGGAAAACCACGGCGAACTCAAAGCAATTCATCTACTCGCTTCATTAATCGAAGACGAGCAATCTTTGGTAAAGCCCGTGATTTTGAAATCCGGAATAAATCTCGACGCTTTGACTAGCGAAGTGAGCGAAGAAATAAAAAAACAGCCTAAGATTTTATCGCGCGGCGGCGTGGGCCAGCTTTATTTGTCTCAAGAATTAATGGTGATTTTGGACAGGGCCGCTAAGATCGCCCAGCAGCAAAAAGACGAGTTCGTTTCCTGCGAACATCTGCTCTTGGGGATTTTGGATTTTGAAGGATCGAGCGCGGGGAAAATTTTATCCAAATTCGGACTTCAGCGCGATAC
>JAMDBA010000066.1 GCA_023484365.1 Patescibacteria group bacterium | reverse complement strand
CGGTGTTTATTTTATCAAAATCAGCTCCGGTATATTTCTTTATC
This sequence comes from Patescibacteria group bacterium, assembly GCA_023484365.1. Next base: position 2,535 of record JAMDBA010000066.1, on the reverse strand, counting down.
GCGTCGGCAAAAGTAATTTTTTCCCATTTTCCGGGGAAATATTTTTTTAATAGTTTTTCGGTAAATTTTAGCAAGCCCTCGTAATCCTGATAGGCCCAATAAAGCTCAAGCATCGTAAACTCCGGATTATGCTCTCTGTCTATCCCTTCATTTCTGAAAACTTTCCCAATTTCAAAAATTTTTTCTAAACCGCCAACTAAAAGCCGCTTTAAGTAAAGCTCCGGCGCGATACGCAGATAAAGATCCTGATTTAAAGCGTTGTGATGAGTCTTAAAAGGCTTAGCCAAAGCGCCTCCGGGAAGCGGCTGGAGAACCGGTGTTTCTACTTCTAAAAATCCGGCCGACCAAAGGCTCTCTCTTAATTCACGGATGATTTGCGAACGACGAACCAACTTTTTTTTGCTTTCCTCGTTAAAAATTAAGTCAAGATAACGCTTCCTGAAACGCTCTTCAATATCGGAAACGCCGTACCACTCCGAAGGCAAAGGTTTGATGGCCTTAGCTAAAATTTTAAGACTAACAACCTCTAAGCTTATTTCCCCTTTTTTGGTTTTAAAAAGCAATCCTTTAGCGGAAATAAAATCTCCCCGGCTGACAACTTTTTTAAAAAGGCTAAAATTTTTAAGCGCGTCTTTTTTAAAAACCAATTGAATCTTTTCGCTCTCATCTTTTAAATCGGCGAAAATCAAACTGCCTTGATCGCGGAAACTCATTATTCTGCCGGCAAGCCAAAATTTTTTCTTGCTTTTGGATAACCTATTAAAATTCTCCCTTGCTTCGGCGATATCAAAATCTTTTTCCGATTCATCCGGATAAGGATCAATGCCAACCGATTTTATTTCTTCAAGCTCTCTAAGGCGGTCTTCTTCTAGGCTGTTTATATTATGAAAATCTTTGTCTGGCATAGATTTAGAAAATATTTATTTTTAACAAAAAATCAAAAATATTACTCGATCTTCATTATGCGATAAGGAGCTTTGCCGGCGGGAGTAAAAACCTCGCGAATATCGCCGACTTGCGCGCCCAAAAACGCTTTACCTAGCGGAGATTCATTGGAAATCCTTCCCTCTTCCGGCTTGGTTTCATTAGAACCAACAATTGTGTATTTTAAGATTTGGCCGCCTTTTTTGACGGTAACGGTTGAACCAACCTGAACGCTTTTCGTGTTACCTCCTTTTTTGATAATAGCCGCCTTTTTAATAATATCTTCCAATTCTGCTATTCTCATCTCTACTTTCATTTGTTCGTCTTTCGCCTCGGAATACTCAACATTCTCGGAAAGATCGCCGAATTCTTTGGCGCGCTTTATTTTTTCCGACACCTCTATTCGTTTCTTAGACTTTAAATCTTCAAGCTCGGTTTTTAATTCGTCTAGACGTGTTTTTGTTAAATAATATTTATCCATAATTTTATTTATTATACTTTCCCGACCAAAGCCACCATCGTATTTTAATGGTTTCTATTAAAACTTGCAAATAAGCCGAGCCTTTTACCCGAGAACGAGTATCGTTTACCCAACGAACAGGAATTTCCTTTATTTTATAGCCAAAATGATGCGCCAAAGCCAGCGCCTCAACATCAAAACCCCAACCTGATATATGCGATAAATCAAATATTTTTATGGCCGCTTCCTTGGAAAAAGCCTTAAAGCCGCACTGAGTATCCCAAATACCGGGCAAAACCATAATTTGGATAAAAAGATTCCCGAACTTGCCCAAAACTCTCCGACTGAACGGCTGAGGCGGATCAAGCCGGCTGCCTTTTAAAGCGCGCGAACCGACAACAACATCATAACCGGAATTGAAGTAAGGAATCATTTGTTCAAAATGGCTTATTGAAGTTGAGTTGTCGGCATCGGTAAATAGCCTGACTTGACCGTTTGCCGCCAGCATTCCCTGCCTGACAACGCCGCCTTTTCCCTTATTTTTCTGATTATCGATCAACTTAAGATTTTTTACTTGGCCTTCCAGCTTCTTAACCACGCCCGCCGTATCGTCTTTAGAGCCGTCATTAATGACTAAAATTTCATAATTATAATCTACGTTTTTCAGTTTTTCGTTAATATCGGCTAAAGTCGGCGGCAATCTTTCGCTCTCGTTATAAGCAGGGATAATAATTGATAAATAAATATCGTTCATTTGTTATTTTAAATTATTAAATAATTTCAGCCGGCGAAAAACCACTCCTTTAATTTCTTCAACGGCTCCAGGAAATATTTTATAAGGCGCAATCTCTTTTGGATAGTCGGTTAAATATTTTTCTAATCCTTTTCGCCAAGCCAAGCGAATCTCGGTATTGATATGAATAATAGAAATTCCGGCGGCAATAGCATTGGTAAAATCGGCATCGCTTGTTCCCGACCCGCCGTGAAGAACTATCCCGGTGTCACCGATAGCTTTTTTTATTTCGGATATTCTCTGAATATCTAAAGTTGGCTCGTTTCCGCCCAAGACCATCCCATGGATATTTCCAACAGCTGGCGCGAGCAGATCCACTCCTGTTTCCTCAACAAACCAAGCAGGTCGTTGATTATGT
>JAMDBA010000058.1 GCA_023484365.1 Patescibacteria group bacterium | reverse complement strand
ACATAAACAACCGATGACGTTCCCAAAAATCCCGTTCCCGCCGAGTCCACCAGATAGATATTGATGGCTGAGTTAAGGGAGGCCATATCTGATAACCTCGCCGAGTCCCTGCTCTGAGCCAGGAGTTCGGAAGGATTCAAGGTTAATATCACCACTACGGCTAAGATTACTAAGATAGCTATGACTATCAATAATTCTATAAGAGTGAAACTGGATCTATAAGATAGCTTCTCTTTTGGCAACCGAGGTTGAATTTTCTCCTGCGGAAAATTCCCCTCTGCCTCTCGCCCCGATTTTCCGATTTCATCGGAACCAAGCAAATCGGGGTTCCGAGAGCTTCTTACAAAATAAGCTGTCTTCTTAAGTAGTGAAGGAAAAAAATGAAATAGGTAGGTAAATAAAGACGAAAGGGAAGAGACTAAGGAAAAAGGATTTCCCAATCTTGCCTTAAGGAAACTCTCGGAGGCAAAAAAGCTTGGTCTTTTATGAAATAAAAGTTTTTTGCCGAGAGTGTAGCGGGTATCTGCCGCAGGAGCGGATGAACCGCGGTTCCGAAGGGCAAGGTTGGGAAATGCGGAGAGAAGAGAAGCTATCTTATGGGTAAAAGAGGAACAAGAAGAAGGAACCGAGTCGGTCATTGGTGTGTGTGTGTGTGTGTGTGGAGATGGTTTCATTGGTTGATGGTTAAATTATAACATATTGATTATAATAAAAACCCGCCTTTTGCGACAAGGCAAAGCAAGCAAATTTCCGAGATATTCTACCAGGAGACAAATGAAATAGAGCCGAACGGGAAGATCTTAACAAATGGTTTTGGCTGCCATTCGCTCGCCCAGCGAGCTCGCTCATTGGCGCTTTTCGCTCACTCTTTTGAATTTCATTCAAAAACCCTGCCCGTTCGCTCAAAGAGCCTCGCCAAAACCATTTATTAAGATTGCTTAAGGAATAGGTAAATGGAGATAAAAGAAAGTAATCAGTCATTGGTGTGTGTGGATTAGGGCGGAAAAGAGATTTCGTAAGATTATGGATTTATTATAACAAAATTAATTAAAAATTATAAATTTCTAACTACTATTTTTGCGTTAGATTGTTATAATAATTAAATGTCGGCGAATTATATTCACGACTTAATTCTTATAGCTTCTCAAAACGCCTTTGCGGCCTATCTAATAGTTTTCGTGGCAATTTTTGTTATCGGCGATATTTCTTCATTGGCTGGTGTTTGGTTGGCCGTCAACGGCGCTCTTGATATATTTATTTTAGTTCCTATGTTTATAGTCGCTAGTTTAATAGGCGACTTCTTTTATTACTCAATAGGGAATATTTTATATGATACGAAAATAGGCTTATGGATAGAAAAGCATCTCCCCCATCATCAGGAAATAGTCTCTACGCTTGAGAAAAGACACGGTCGCCTGATTTCTTTTTCTAAATTTATCCCATTTGGCAGTCCGCCAATATTTTTTATGGCCGGCTGGATAAAAACCGACATTAAAAAGGTTTTAAAATACGATTTAATTTCATTGGCGATGTGGCAGCCTATTTTAATAATAGCGGGATATTTCTTGGCGGCTACCTTTAATTTTTTAAAAGCTCAAGTTTTCTTCCGAAGGATAGAAATTTTAATCGCGCTGGCAGTAATTATTTTCTTTATTGTTGACGTAGCTGTCTCTAGGGTAGTTGAAAAGAAAATTATTGAAAAATAGGCTTTGTCATTGACAAACTTATCTAAATATTGCCTGATATTGAAATAAAGTATTTAAAACCCGGAAAGCTCATAAAACATAGCTTTTTCAGTGGTTTTGATAATAAATGTTTCGCGTGAAACATTTATTCTTATATATTCGGTGTTTGGCAGGTTGTGTCTTTAAGGGTGAGAAGTTGATAAAATTTAAAAAATTACGTTAAATTATCAAAATTAAACCAAAATAAACAAATTAATGTTTCACGACAAACAATTAAATATAAAAATAGGCAAAATTGGTGAGGATCTGGCCTGTGAGTACCTTAAAAGTAATGGTTATAAAATAATTGATAGAAATTTTCGGCGGCCGTATGGAGAAATTGATATTATTGCGACCAAGAGTGGCAATCTAATCTTTTTTGAAGTAAAGGCGTTAAAAATGCGGCAAAATAATTCGGCAAGCGATGTGGGTGCTATCGCGGAAGATACGCTTGTTCCCGAAGACAACCTTACGGCATCAAAATTAAAAAAATTAAGAAAAATTTGTGAAATGTTTACCGTGAAACATTCCGATCTATTTAATGATAATAATGGTTGGCAAATTGATTTGCTAGCGATTGTTATTTCCGAGGAATCAAAAGGACAGCCACCTGTTCCGTCCAGCGGAGAATATCAATCATTGACAATAAAAGGAAAAGGTTGTCTAATAAAACACTATGAAAATATCGGGTAAAAATAAAAATCGCGCCCTTTTGGCCGAAGTTTTGAATTGTCGCTTCAGTGTATAAAAGTATAAAAAAGCCTAGCCCGATTTTATCGGACCAGGCCAGTGTTTATTCGCACATAAATACTCCGAGCGTAAGCTCGGAGATGGAGTGCCCACCAGCATCCTCTTCGTTATAATTAGAGTATGGATAGGAAATATTGTTTTCGTTCCTAAATATCGCAG
>JAMDBA010000063.1 GCA_023484365.1 Patescibacteria group bacterium | reverse complement strand
GCCACCGCCAGCGCAATCACCGACGTTATCTCCGACTAAATCCGCGATAACCGCCGGGTTGCGGGGATCGTCTTCCGGTATACCGGCTTCAATTTTTCCAACCAAGTCCGCTCCGACGTCGGCGGCTTTCGTATAAATACCGCCTCCTAACTGGGCAAATAAAGCAATCAACGAAGCGCCAAACGCATAAGCCGAGATTAAAGAAGGTATCTCCACCGCCTTATATCCGAAATAAGTAAAAACAGCAAAAAGTCCGGCAACACCCAAAAGGCTCAATGAAACAATAACTAATCCGGAAACAGCGCCGCCACGAAGCGCGATGGTCAAAGCCTCGTTAAAACTTTTTTTCGCTCCGGAAGCAGAACGTAAATTTGTCCTTACAGCAATAGACATTCCCACGATTCCTGAAATAGCCGAAGAAAAAGCGCCGAAAGCAAAAGCCATAGCCGTCTGCCAACCGAGAGTAGGTTTTCCGTTAAGCTGATAAACCAGCCAGAGTCCGGCGGCTATGAATAAGCCGATAATGGCAATTGTTTTATACTGCCTTTTAATGAAAGCCGACGCGCCTTCTCTGATGGCTTTGGAAATTTCCTGCATCTTGGCCGTGCCTTCATCTTTATTGAGAAGCCACACCGTAAGATAAACTGCAAACGCTATCGCGACCAACGGGAGAACTATGGGTATTAATAATGTGCTCATATTTTATTTTTATTTTATTATTTCGCCGCCTGATTTTATTCGTTTTGATTAATTAAAAATTGGCGGACAAGACGACTTGTTTTTTATTATATTAACTTTGCCGCTGAAAACGCAATGACTTGTTGGGGATAATTTATTTAGCTATTCCTCCGAAGCGGCTCCCTCTGAAGATTCGGCCTCTTCTACCGAAGCCTCTTCCGGATTTTCGGCGGCGCTTCCCGCTCCTTCGTACTGAACCTCTTCCGGATGCGAAGCAGAACGTATGTCTATCTTCCATCCGGTTAATTTGGCGGCCAGACGGACGTTTTGCCCTCCCTTGCCGATAGCTAAACTCAGCTGGTCTTCGGGAATATAAACCCTGGCTTCATGACGGGGTAAAATTTCAACCGATTCAACCTTAGCGGGCGACAGGGAATTGGAAATAAATTTCGCCGGATCTTCCGACCATTCAATAATATCTATTTTTTCCTGTCCTAACTCATTATTTACGGCCATCACCCTTGTCCCGCGTTGCCCGACCAGCGAACCAACGGCATCAACGCCATCAGCTTTGGAGGCGGCGGCTATTTTAGTGCGGCTTCCGGCTTCACGGGCTATTGCTTTTACCTCTATGGCACCCTCGGAAAGCTCGGGAACCTCCATCTCAAAAAGTTTGGAAATAAAATTCTGACTGGCGCGCGATAAAACTATCCCCGGCAAACGGCTGTCATCCTGAACGGCCAAAATCAAAAAACGCATTCTGTCTCCGGAGCGGTAGTGCTCGCCCGGCACCGATTCATTGGCAAACATAACGCCGGTAGCGCGACCTAAATCAACATAAACATTTCCATGCTCAAAACGCTGGATAATACCGCTAGTGATTTGCCCTTCTTTATCTTTATATTCTTTTAATATGGAATCCCTCTCTGATTCGCGTAGCCGCTGTAAAATTACTTGCTTGGCCGTCTGGGAAGCGATGCGGCCAAAATCCTCGTGAACATCCAAAGGAAAAGTCAGTTCGTCGCCGATTTTGGCTTTGGAATCTATTTTTTTGGCTTCTTCCAAAAATATATGCCTGTCTGGGTTATAACGCGGAAGCTTGGCTTCTCCTTCTTCGCCGACAGGCCCTTCCTCAATAACTTCTTCGCCTTCGGGAACAACTCTGACGGTAGTCTCATCAACGACAGTTTTAACCTGCCAAAACTCCAGCTTGCCCGTTTTTAAATTGAAAGTGCACTTAACAATTTCGCCTTTTTGGGCATATTCTTTTTTGTAAGCGGCGGCAAGCGAAGCTTCAATCGCTTCTATTATTTTAGCCGGGTCAAGCCCGCGTTCGGACGCAATTTGGTCAACCGCCTTGGAAATATCTTTTAAATTTGAAAGCATATAACCTATATATTAACCTTTCGCGCTTGGAAAAGTCAAGAGACTATTATCGGCTTACTGTCGCAAAAACAACAAACGTTTTAGTTTAAAAATTACAAAAAACCCAAGATTACTCTTGGGTTAGTTAATGAATCAGGCTATTTATGCATTCTATTTAATGCAATTAGTCTGGTTAAATCCTAAATATACACAGGCATTAAGAGGCAAGTCCATAATCGAAAGTATCCTGTAATCCTCTACTGTTTCTTGTTGATAACCAACGACAATATCGTCTCCTACCCGGCAGGAATCGCATTGCTTTCTCGGAACGTCCAATATTATTTTCTCTCCATCAATTGAAAAAGTAATTCGCCATTTATCTTCGTTGATCGGATATGGATCTCCAGGCAAGTATTCCTTGCTTAATATTCTTGTCCGACAAATCTGTTTCGGAGCATTATTCATCGCGATAGAGACGCTAATTGCCATAATTACTACCGAAACAAATACGGCAATCATTAAAAATGAAAATTTTTCTTCTTCTTTCACCAATTTCTCCTTTTGATTTTTTAATTTTATTGCTGATTTTATATTAATATAAATAATTTTAGACGTCAACCAATTGTCCTGGTCCATATGATATCCTACACCTAGGCATTCAAAAGAATGAAAGGTAAGTATAATGGTTGTCGTATGACAATATACGGCGCAATCCTGCCAGGCGC
>JAMDBA010000036.1 GCA_023484365.1 Patescibacteria group bacterium | reverse complement strand
ATAATAAATCCATAAAGGTCGGTTAAGTTATTTTTTAAATATTAAATAAGAAAAAACAATGACAAAAGAAGGATTGGCGGAAGCTTTGATGCAAGCCGCTAAAATTGAACACAAATCCCAGGCTCGGGAAATTGTTGATACCGTTGTGGATATTATTACAAAATCGCTGAGCCGGGGCGAAGAAGTCGCCATCACCGGTTTTGGCACTTTCCGCGTCGTCAAAAGAGCCGCCAGAATGGGCGTGAACCCAAAAACTGGCGAAAAAATCCAAATCGCCGCTTCTATAAAGCCTAAATTTAAAGCGGGCAAGGGCCTCAAGGACGCCGTTAAGTAAGTTTTAAAATTGGCAGCGAGGGAGAAATGAAAATTATTGAGTAAAAATATAAATTTTATTTATATTTTTATGAAAGAATTTTTATTTATGCCGAGCGAACCAATTTTATGAACGAAAAGATTTAAGATATAAAAATTTTTATATAAAAAATACTGCCTTACTGAGGCAGTATTTTTTTGATATCGCTTTGAATCTTAAAGAAATCCTGATAAACACCGCTAATTGAATCAAAGGAGTCTTTTATGGTTTTGGTTAAATCGTCCAAACTGTAAGACTGGCCATTATAGAAATAATCTTGAGCTTGAGAAAGAGAGGTTTGGGCATCGCTTAACTTGCTCTGGGCATCGCTAAAGTCTTCTTGGATTTGAGGGTTATCAAGCAAATTCCAAGCTTTTAAATAATGATTGAAATCATTAATTCTTATTTGAGCAACACCAAGGAATTTTTCGCCCCTCAGCCAAAGGATAAAATCCATAATTTTTTCGCCTTGAGGATTATAAATATTTTGCTTCCAATCTAAAACCTCCGCCGCCAGTTGCTTTGTTCCTAAAATTCCTAAACCGCTGATTCTAGCAGCTTCTGAATTATAAAAATCGGCATCGCGTTGAAGCTGATCAAGGTACTGAGACTGAATCGCTTGAGCTTTAGCGTCGCTAGTCGTTTCCTTTTCAAGTTGAGATTTCAAATCACCTACCTCGCTAAGCCCACATTTTAAAATCGCCTCCAGTAAATCCTGGCGAACCTTAAGTTCCGCAACTAGTTTAACGGTATAGTCGGAAGAAGTGCTATTTTGGGTAGCGACTAAATTATCAAGATATGATTGAAAGCTGCAAACGCTATCGCCGTTGCCGCTTGTCGAAGACGAATTATTGCTAGCCGCCATTGCCGGTGAATGAATAGAAATAAATCCCGCTATTAAAGCTATCAAAAAAATAAAAATTGGCCACCTGCCTGTTTTTGAGGCTATGGCCTTAAAATTAAACGATTTATGTTCAATTTTGGTAACCATTTATTTGCTTAATTCTTCCAGCGCAGATTCCATATTTAAAGAGCTGGAAGCGCCAGAATTGCTTAAATTTAAAACTCGTTCGGCGGAAGTGGATGCTTCTGGAGCGGCAATCTTAGAATTTGAATTTTTAGCGGGAGAAGGGCTTAACGAGTAATTCAAATTAGCTAATTTTATTTGGGTGTTAATTTCTTGGGCCTCAGCTTGAATATTATTGAAATTAAGATTGGCCGTCTGATCCGGAATCAAGAATTTAAACAACGAAACGCCTCCCAAAAGTATCAAAAGCAAAACTCCGCCCAGCGCAATAGCGAGGCTGGATTCCATGCTTCTTATTATTAAATTTAACGGCCCATAAGAAGGCCTGATTGGCGAACTCAAAATCAGCGCTTTTGATTCGCGGCTGAATCTTAAATCGGGTTCTATTTTTTTAAGTTTTTTTAATGATTCTAAGCTATCCATTTTGATTTAATAATGATTTTAATTGCTCAATTGCTCTGTGCTGGATAAGCTTGACCGACCCTTCGCTTTTTTTAATCGCCGCAGCCGTTTCTTTAAGAGATAGATCTTCAACAAACCGCATAATCAAAACGTCCTGATAATCAAACTTCAAATGGCGAACGGCGCTCATAACCTTTTCGAGTTTCATTTTTTCGCTAAGATTTTCTGCTTCACGGCTTTCTTCTGATAAAGATTCGGGATCGATTTTCTCAAGCGATTGTACGGGCTTGCGGCTGCGATAAAAATCTATAATTTGGTTGCGAGCAATCGAGTAAAGCCAACTTGAAAAAGGAAATCCTTTCAAGCGATAGCCTCCTACGTTTTGCCAAGCGTTTAAAAAAACCTGATGGGTCAAATCTTCGGCGTCCTCTTTTTTGCCAACCTTGATTAAAACAAAACGATAAATTTGCGGCTGGTAATGATCATAAAGCGCGCTAAAAGAATCGCCGTCCCGCCTAATTGCCTTTTTTATTAACTTTTCTTCGTTGTCTAGCATATAAAACGATTTTGATTGGAAGAAGTTACCTTTTCCACTTAAAACCTATACTTATTGTGGGGTTATCTCGTTATAAAAGTCAAACCGCTAAAATTGTCGCCTGTCATTTTACTTGGAAAATTATTCATTTATCTGATCGCTTAATTATACCAATTATCTGATTCTTTTTTTTACGGAGCGTTTTTGTGTCGGCAGCTTCAATATTAATTCTTAAATACGATTCGGTGTTTGAAGGCCTGACGTTAAAACGCCATCGCGCCGATTGATAAGATGATTTGAAATCCATACTTAAACCGTCGATGCGCGAAATTTTTTTCGCGGATTTATTATAAAAATTTTCAATATTTTTTAAAACTATTTTTTGATCATTCGCTTTCCCGCCAAAAGCAGTCCCACTTATAAGTGGAATGTTAATTTCTCCCAATCAAAATCGTTTTATATGCTAGACAACGAAGAAAAGTTAATAAAAAAGGCAATTAGGCGGGACGGCGATTCTTTTAGCGCGCTTTATGATCATTACCAGCC
>JAMDBA010000080.1 GCA_023484365.1 Patescibacteria group bacterium | reverse complement strand
GGACATTTTTTTATTTTCCAAAAAAATAATCGGCGGACGCTCTCGTTGCCCGTATTGCCACACTACTCTTAAATGGTATGAACTAATCCCTTTATTTAGTTATTGCTGGCAGATGGGCCGTTGCAATCATTGTCGGAAGCGTTTAAGTTTTGGATATCCGGCGGTGGAATTAATCAGCGGTTTGATTATGATTATAATCCCGTTAAGTTTAGGGCGCCTTTTTAGTTTTTATCCTTATTCTTTGCCTTTGGCTATTTCTTGGACGGTTTTCTTCTTTATTTTGCTTTTAATCTCAATAATTGATTTCCGTTTGAATATCATTCCCGACGAACTTAATTTACTTTTAGCGCTCAACGGCTTGGTTATTGCTTTTCTAGCCTCCAGATTTTTTACGAATTTAAACGGATCTTTAATCGGCGCTTACGCTCCTATTTTCGGCTTCCACGACAATATTATTATTAATCGCGCTGCGGCCTTGATATTCGCGTTAATCTTTTTTGGCGGCTTGGTGTATTTCGGAAAAGGACGAGTCATGGGCCTGGGAGACCTAAAGCTTGCGCTGGGACTTGCTTTGGCCTTCGGCTGGCCGGGGATTCTCCTTTTAACCGCTTTGGCATTTGTCATTGGTTCTATCGTTGGTTTAATTTTGATTTTTACCAAGAAAAAAACAATGAAAAATTACCTCCCCTTAGCTCCATTTTTAGCAATCGGCGCCTTTTTAATTTACGGTTACGGTCCGCAGCTCCTCGCGCTTTATTTCCAGCTTTTTAATTTCCGGATTTAACCTTTCCGCGCTTATTTCTGCGGCTCTGCCATAGGGCGTTATAGGTTGCGCTTATTTGTGAGACGGACAGAGAAATTTCTGTCTGCCTTAAACCAATTTGAATTTTTTTATATTTATTCCTAATTTCCTAGATTCGCGAATTTTGTTATACTAACCATAATGAAGGACTGGAAAAAAGGTTTTGCCCAGCGCCACTTTAATGACTATAAAAGCAGCGCCGGGTTTACTCTTATTGAAACCCTTGTTGTTTTAGGTATTTTGGCGATGCTGGCTTCTATTTTAATAACTTACAGCGGAACGGCGCGCCAACAAGACACTTTAACTATAGAAACAAACAAAATAGGCCAAGTCGTCAATCTCGCTAAGTCTTTGGCGATGTCTACTTATGGTAACGCTAACAATGGAAATTTTTGCGGTTACGGAGTGTATTTTAATATTAATGGGGACATCAATTCTGAAACTAATGTTTGCGGTCTAGGGAATAGTTATTGTATTTTTCATTATCCTTTGCCTTCCGATAGTACTTGCGATCAAGTTTCGGGCTTTAACGGCATAATATCAGACAACGTGCTTCTTAATTATACTTACGCTATGGATAAAAGCGTGAGATTTAATAAGGGCTCTTCTCTCCAAGCGGTACTTTTCGTTCCGCCGCAGCCAGAAACATTTCTATCCGGAGCTAGCAACGCTCCTCTGACGAGCTCGGGAATAATCAATTTAATTTCTAGTGACGGCAATTCGTCTTCTTCGATTACGGTTTCTGCCGCCGGCCAGATAAGTTTTAAATAAAAATAAAAATTATGCCCGCAGAAAAAGAAAACAAAAAAGGTCAGCTCTTAATAGAAACCTTGGTAGCGCTAGGTATTTTGACGACTGGATTTTTGGGGATTTTAGGCTTGCTAAGCCGGTCTTTAAGTTTAAACAGGGTCGTCAGCGAGCAATATCAGGCTAATTATCTGGCGGCAGAGGGGATAGAGATCGTTAAGCACGTTGCTGATCAAAATATTGAAAAAGGATACGCATTTAATTATGACCTGAATGATGGCTGCTACGAAGTTGCTTATGATGGATCCGCGTCTTTATCTGGGAGCGACGTATCGCCATCTTACAAAAAGATTGAATCTCTTTGTCCTTCTCCCAAAGACGCCTTAGGAGATGCGACTATTAATAATCTTAATCTTTACACCGGATCCGGATTTTACGGCTACAACACCCTTAACGTTGACCAGACTTCTTTTAAACGATACGTTCAAATCACCAATGCATCTAACGAAATTGAAGTTGATTCTTATGTTGTCTGGATTAGCCGTGGCGGCGGGCAATTCAATGTTCATTTAAAAGACGATTTCTATAATTGGCGTCCAAATAGCGGAATATAAATTAGAAAAATGAAATTAAAAAATAACAAAAATTCATCCCTCGGTCTTTTTAAGTGGAATAAATTATTTAATTTATCAGATAATAATGGAGAATCCTCTGTTCGCGCAGATAAAACGCGAATTCTTGAAAAGATAAGGGGGTTCACCATTATTGAGCTTTTGGTAGCGATGGGGGTGTTCCTTATAGTCATCGCGATTGCTATCGGCGGGTTTGTTCAGGCGCTTAGAACCGAAAGGCAAACTATGGCGCTTTTAAACGCCAATAGCAATATGAGTCTGGTTATAGAGCAAATAGATAGGGAAATAAGGACGGGATATAATTTTTGCTATGGTGGCGGATTAATGCCCGACTGTACAGATAATAGCTTCTCTTTTATTAACGCCAACGGTGAGCAGGTAACTTATGCTTTGGGAAATGGAAGTAACGGAAGCGATCTTCATACCATATATCGGAACAACCAACCCCTTACCGCTCCCGATGTTATTATTAACAGCTTAAATTTTTATTACGGCACGTGTACGGATCCTAATAGTCCTAATACAGGCGGTTATTGCGCCGCCGGTTCAAATCGCCCTAATTTCGTGACTTTCAGCGTTAGCATCAGCCCTCAGGGATTGCAAAACTTTAAAACTTATCTTCAGAGCTCGGTGAGCTCAAGGATATTATAGGGAGCGGATTTATAATTTAGAAAATAAGATTAAGAATAATAAAGCAAAAATCTATAACATTCTCAAGTCATAAATTATGATTAGGGGTGTTTTTAAT
>JAMDBA010000041.1 GCA_023484365.1 Patescibacteria group bacterium | reverse complement strand
CGGCATTTTTAACGTTTTAGCCGTTAAAGCTCCCGGTTTTGGCGACAGGAGAAAAGAGATGCTTCAGGATATCGCTATCGTCACGGGCGCGCAATTTGTCTCGGAAGAATTAGGCAAAAAACTTGACGGCGTTGATATTAGCGAGCTTGGCCATGCCCACCGGGTCGCTTCAAATAAAGACAACACCACGATTGTCGGCGCTAAAGGCGATAAAAAAGAAATTGAAAACAGAATAGCAGAAATTAAAAACCAGATTAAAAAAACCGAATCCGATTTTGACAAAGAAAAACTCCAGGAACGGCTGGGAAAACTCGCCGGCGGAGTAGCCGTCATTAAAGTCGGCGCCCCGACCGAGTCAGCCCAAAAAGAATTAAAACAAAGGGTTGAGGACGCCGTCGCCGCCACCAGAGCGGCAATGGAAGAAGGTATCGTCCCGGGAGGCGGAATCGCGCTTTATAACGCCTCAATGAGTTTTAGGTCTGCCGCGACTAAAGAAGAAGACATAATAAAAGCGACCAACAGCATAATTTTACGGGCGCTTACCGCTCCAATTCAGTCAATCGTCTCAAATAGCGGCGAGCATTGGGGAAAAATTGAAAGCGATTTGGCGAAAAGAAAAATTCCCGCAGACCAATGGCTCGGATTTGACGCCGCTAAAAATAAAATAGTAGACCTTAAATCGGCTGGCGTTATTGATCCTTTAAAAGTCACCAAAACCGCTTTCATAAACGCCCTTTCCGTAGCCGCCAATTACCTGACCGTCGGCGCCGCCGTCGTCAATATTCCCGAAAATCCGCCGGCTGGTGGAGTAAATCCGCCGATGAACCCGATGATGGGCGGGGAATACTAAATCTTTTTTAGGATAAATTTTAAATCATCCGCTTAAAGCGGAGGGTTTTTGTTTTTTAGAATTATAGGTCAATCGTTCGTTAAATATTATAACTATCATTTCAGACAATAATTATATGAGTAACCTATGGAATCGGTTCTCTGTTTTGTTAGGGGATTGGAGTAATCGGCTATTGAATTATATTTCGCTGCCGACTGGAAGCCTGCAATCAAGCCACAATATTTTAACTTGCCAATTTCGCGCAACTCTGCTGCGCGGATGGCTATTATCTACTTTAAGCTTTCGAAAAGAGCTGTGGCGATATCTAATAGATCGTACTCTTTGGTATTTATTTTATCAAAATTAGTAATAATAATTTTATAATCATCTTTTTTCTCACTAACACAACAGAATCCCCTGTGGTAATGAGTTAGAATAACAGCGTTAATAAATCAAAGAAAAAGTTTGTTCAAGATTTCTGTCATTATAGCGAAGCTCCGCCAGCAGGAGTTGGCGGCTTCTTCTTATTTCGGCGCGGAGCGGAACCCCGCACCGAAAGCCTTCGGCTTGGCGCCTTCATCTCCAGGCAGAGCTTGGGGCTTTCTGGCGCGCGGGTAAATAAAAAACACAAACCATTATAAGAATTACAAAAGGTTTTTTAATATTTGAATTTCTATCTGCCTCCGCTATTCAACATAGACAAATAGTTAAACTTTTTATTTAAATAACCTCTTCTTCGCACAAAATTGCGTGGTTTCCTGATATAGAAAAAATATTCTACTCTGTTAAACCACCTCTGTTTTTGATATATTGTCTTTCGTTATGTCTTTCTCTAATTTGTTTCATTCGCTTCTTGTTGCTATCATCAGTAGTTTCCTTTTTTATTTTTTCTGTTTTTGGCTGGTTATTTTCTTCGGGTTTTTCCTGTATATTTTTTATATTTTCCATTGACATTTTTATATTTTATTAATTGATATACTGCGACCTTTAATTAATATTAATTTTAATACATAAAAATTTAGTCGTCAATTATATGTCCTGGTCCATATGATATCCTACACCTAGGCATTCAAAAGAATGAAAGGTAAGTATAATGGTTGTCGTATGACAATATACGGCGCAATCCTGCCAGGCGCAGTTAATATGGTGCGCTCGGCATTCCTGGCGGGTAATCTGAGCGCAAAAGCAAAAGGTCGGCTCAAGATAATAGATTGGCATAATAATCACGAAAGAAACATCAGTCTGACAGCCAGACGTTTCGGATTAACAAGAGAAACCGTAATTAATTGGCGCAATCGTTTGAATAAGGAAGGGCCCCGGGGACTGGAAGAACGATCTCATCGGCCCCATCGTTTGCGCCAACCCACTACTTCCTGGGAGACTATTTCTGAGGTCGTAAAATTGAGAAAGCAATACCCGACTTGGTCAAAATACAAAATTCAGACCCTCTTGCCCGATAACCTCAAAACATCGGCAAGTACTATAGGCAGAATCCTGAAACGCCGAGGTCTGATAGATAGGAATATATCAAGAAAAAGGAGTAAATCAGCCAAGTATCCTAAGGTTAGATTTCCGCATGGATTCAAGATATCCTGCCCTGGAGACATGATTCAGATGGATACCAAATATATCATGCTCGTTGGCGGAAGGAAATACTATCAATTCACAGCTATAGACGTTCTTTCCAAAAGAAAGGTTATGAGAGTATACAAAACACAATCATCAATAAATGGAGCTCTATTCTTAGAAGAATGTCTTATTGCCTTTCCTTTCGCAGTAAAAGCCATTCAGACAGATAACGGCGCTCCGTTCCAAAAACACTTTGACGCCTTATGCAAGGAAAAGAATATTCCTCATTACTACATATATCCCAGAAATCCAAAACAGAACTCATATGTGGAGATATCGCATGGGGCGGACGAGAGAGAATTCTATCGGCAAGGCAATGTTTATTCTGATTTTGAAGTTATGCGTAAGAAAATAGCGGAATGGGAATATGTATGGAATAACATTAGACCCCATCAGGCATTGGATTATCTGACACCAAATCAATATTTGGAGAAGCGGCAGACTAGTCGGCTGCCAACTAAAGACGTTATTACCTTACAAGCTTAGGGTGTCGGATATCTATCTGAACCTGGACA
>JAMDBA010000011.1 GCA_023484365.1 Patescibacteria group bacterium | reverse complement strand
TAGCGAGCTTTGCTCTGCTGCGGGGTTCCGCCACCCCAGCATATAACAGAAATGGGGCTGTTGTTTTAAAATTTATTTTTTCATTAACTTTTTCAAATTTTCAATTATTTCAGTTTTATATGGATCAACTTTATTTTCCTTGGCGGAATAATAAGAAACCCAAGCTGATAAAATTATTGATTCCCATAATTTTTCCATACTAGTTTTACCATTCCATTTAACTTCTATTACCCTAACACCATAATTTTTTAAAACTTTCTTAACTAAAGATATTTTTTTGCTTATATTTTTTTGATACTTTTCGGTTTTATAAATAGATTCAAGGAAAATCGTGGCTGTATTTTTATTATTTATTTCAAAACCGCCAATTTCGTTGTGAGACATCTCCGGCAAAACATTGCTAAACGCTTTTATTTTTGCCGTCTCGTTAAGGTTTATCTTCCATATATAGCCGAGATCTTGGCTTGATTCGTCCGTGTAAACAGCGACAACACAATTTTTAATCCGTTCCGCTATTTCGCGGCCCAAATCTTTAAGCGATTCCGGCGAAAGCGAGATCTCGCTCACGGACTTACGGTCAAAGGAATAATCCGGTAATTTAAGTGAAGGAAATGCCGATTTGAGCAATTTAAAACTTATATAAGACATTTTACCAATAGATTGTCTTGGAGTCAAGCCCGACGGCAAGAATGCCGCCAAAGGCAACTTTAACGCTTCCGCCCTCCTTTTTAACTCGCCTCCTCCGGTAATAACCGCCAAAGATTTTTTATTTTTTACCGCTTCGCTTAGTCCGGAAAGCGTCTCTTCGGTGTTTCCCGAAAAAGAAACTGCCAAATAAAACGGATTTTTGTGGTAAATATCCGGCAAACCGTAATCTTTATGGGAAATAATAGGCACATTTAAATGGAGATCTTTTTTAACCGCCCGCAAAACATTGCCAACCAGCCCCGATCCGCCCATCCCCAAAACAACCAAAGCGTCGTATTTATTTTTTTTTATTTTTTCAAGATTTGAAAAATCAACGCCATTCAAACTTAGCTGATCGCTGAAGCTTAAAATATCACCTCTGAATTTTTCGTATTTTTTATTATTACCCATTTTTTATAACTATCGCTTTCTGGATAAACCATTTCAAGATGCTGTCAAACCTATTTATCGGCTGATCTATATATCCGCCAGGGATGCCTCCTAAATCTTTATTGGATATATAAAGATAATCAGGAGAATAAAGAAACACGGCTGGCGCGTCTGAAACAATCGCCTCCTGAAGCGAATTCAAAAGAATTTGACGGGCAGCCGGATCTGATTCCCGCCTAATCTTTCCTATTAGATTGTCCACGTTTGTGTTGCTGTAAAGCGCCAAGTTAAGACCGGGATAATTTGATTCTGAAGAATCCCAGAAAGCATAAAGATCTGCCGGCGGATTCAAGATGTTGCCAAAAAGGAACATTTGGTAATTTCTGTATTTAACCGCCTGACTGACATCGTCCGGCGAGAGCGAAACGATATTGACCTGGGCGCCGATACTCTGCCACTCCGACTGCAAAATATTCGCCGTTTTCATAAGAAAATCTTCGTCGGGAACAACCAAGTTAAATTGCAAACCGACTTTCGTGCCTTTGACTATTTTTTCGCGATAACCGTCGGCAGGATTCATCTTCCAGCCGTCCTGGTCTAAAAGAGCAGCCGCTTCTTCCGTAGAACTGGCGTTAAAAGCCGCAGGGCTTGAAGAACTGTCGTATTCCGGCAAAAAAGGCGGAATTGGTCCGCTGACAGCCGTCGCCCGGCCGCCGAAAACGCTGCTTATGATGCTATTCCGGTCAACAACCATACTTAGCGCCTGCCTGACCGCCGCTTCTTTAAGCGCCAAACTGATGTTTTGGTTGAAAAACACCGCGTAATAACTGGGTAAATTAAAACTCGTAAGCTCGTATGGACGCTTAAGCGAGCCCAGCACGCTCGTCGGAATTCCGCCGGCGCCGTCAATTTTTCCCGCGTTAAAATCTTTTATTAAATCGTCCTGATTGGCGAAAAACTTGATATTAAAATTACTGATTAGCGGCTTGCCGGCAAAATAGTTATCGCTCGCCTGAAGATAATAATCGTTAATAAAACCGTTCGGTTGTTTATCAAAATCAACGAACTTATAAGGACCGCTGCCTATCGGCTTTAAGTTGTAATCGGACAACCGCCAATTAGCAACCGGAACATCGGCATAAAGATGCTTGGGCAAAATATAAAGATTTTTTAAATTATTTTTAAAGAATACATACGGACTGCTCAAAACAAACTGAATCTCCAGCTCGCTGACACGATTAGCGGCGATTCCCTGCCAGCTGGAAAAAAGCGGAGAATTGCTGTCGGGATTCTGGATGCTGTCAATTGTAAAAATAACATCGTCGCTCGTCAGCTTTTGGCCGTCCTGCCAGAAAACATTATCCTTTAAGCGAACATCCCACGTCTGACTATTGGCGTCCGGCTGTATCGTGCTGGCGACAGAATAAAGGTTGGTGAACATTAAATGGACAAGCGCCTGGTCGGTTTCGCTTCTGGCGGTTACCGGATTAATATCAACCGGCTGCCCGACCATCCCTTCGGTATATTCCCCTCCCGCGACAGGCACAAGCTTCGCCGATTTTGCCAAATAAATAACAGAAATAGATAAAGCGCTTAAAACCGCCAAAACAACGGCGGCGATAAAAATAATTAGCTCCTTCTTGCTGAAAGAATGGATTATTTTGATAAATTTAGCCAACAAGTTGATAGATAGAAAGCGCCAGTAAAAGAACGATTAAAATTATGGTCGCCCAAAAAATAATTTTTTCCATGCCGCGGCGGGTCTGGTAAACTCCCCCTCCGCCTTCACCGCCAAAAATCCCCGAGAGCCCGCTGGAACGCTCCTGAAGGAGAATTAAAACTATTAAGACGACAGCGACAATTGATTGGATAATTAAAATCATGATTTTTTAGTAGCCAGATGAAATATAAAGTTCACCGCGCTGAATATTAAGGTAACGTAGAACAATGGCAACAATCCTTCTATTTTAATGTTCGGGCTTATAATGTCAAGCAAATAAATAACCAATCCGTTGACTAAAATTATCCCCAAACCGAGAGTCAGGAAAATAATAGGACTTAGAATAAGCTTAAGGATGGGCCGGACAAAAATATTAATAATTGTCAGAAGCAAGGCGGCGCCAAAAACCAGCTTTAAGTCGGGATTTACGTAAAACCCATGAATGTAATTCGCCGAAACAATCAAAACCAGCGCATTGACGATTATCATCAGCAGAAAATATCCAAGCCATTTCATAGTTTTATTATAGCAAATAATAAGAAACAATGAACTCTCGCAAGTTCAAAATGGAGTTTGAGCACTCATTTTGAACAGCATTAATGACATGCCGCCTTAAATTCTTGTTATTAACTTACAATCATACAATCGCCACCATACTGCTTCTTCGCTGACATTATATTCTCTCGCAATATCTTTTGCGTTTTTCTTGTTTTGTAAATCTTTTTTTAGCATTTCAAGCGGAATTAATAATTCAGCCGCAAATTGGTTAGCTTCAATTTCTTCGGGGTTTTTACTATTCAAATCCAAAATAAAATTTTTTTTCGTATGGCCTAAAAGCAGATGACCAATTTCATGAGCAACAGTAAATCTTTGACGATGCGGATGCTGTGTTTGGTTATATCCAATTGTTGCTTTTTCACTTTCCATAATTTGTATGCCATCAATATTATTGCCAAAAGCCCAAGGATAAACTGATACATCTTTTCCTTTTTTGATATAGTTAATAACGTCTCTAATTAAAACAGGATGATTTTTTATATTAGCATCCGCTAATAATTCTCTCGCAGTTTGTCTAGCAAATACAATCCTTGGTTTATTATTCTGCTCTTCCATCTTTATCCTTTTTGATAAATTTAATAAATCTTAGAATCTCGTCTTGATTTTTTTTAGATAAATCTTTGTCGGCTCGGAGCGCAAAACGAATATCGGATTTTTCTTCTATTCCAAGAAAAAATTTTATATCTCTCTTTAAAAATTCAGCCATTTTCTCTAGATCTTCAATCTTTGCTTTCCGTTCGCCGGCCTCAATCAACGAAATAGCCGTGGACGACTCAAAGCCAAGAGCGTCTGCTAACTCTTTTTGGGATTTCTCTGCAGCTTCCCTGGCTTCTTTTATTTTTTGACCTATTAACTTATTTTTGTCTTCTGGATTTTTCATATTGTTATTATATACCCATCAAAATGATTTGACAAGTACTTATCATTTTGCTAAACTTATAGTAGCAAAGTGAAAATCCGATTTAAAGGTCGACGGACAGAAAACTTTGCATAAATTAACCTTTATTATGATACAAACTTATAAAGGCCATTATCCATATAACAAAAAGGTAGTTAGTAATTGGAACTCGACTGCAATCGGAGTTTATTATTTCGGTTACCTAAATACCAACGGCCTCTATGTCTTATATGTTGGCAAAGCAACTGGCGACGAGGGTATTAGAGGTCGCCTACTCCAACATCTAAGAGAGGATGAATGGCCAGATGTTAGTCATTTTGGTTATTGTATCTGTTCAACTTCACAGGAAGCAGAGGATTTCGAAGCTTCCGAGATCAAGAGATTAAAACCAAAGCATAACATTCAAGGAAAATCTTATAGCAATTAGCTAATTTGATTTTATTGTAATAAAGAGAGCTAGCGAGCACTAGTTCTCTTTATTTTTCCATTATTTTAAATTTGCCTGCTTTTACTAACTTTATGCCGTAGCTTTTGTCGCGTCAAATACAAAATCAAGTTTTAAAAAATTTTTAACGCTTTTAAATCTTTGTATTTATAAATTTCAAAAATTTCATTCTCACCCCAAACATTTAATAATTCCCCATCCCATTCTAATAAATCAAACGGTTCGGACGTAGTTTTAAAATAGGAATAAATTTTGTCGTATTGGTTTTGAATATTTTGAAAACTCATATTTTTATAGAAGCCGATAATAACCGCGGGACACGAAATCTAAATAACCTTTATCTCTCAAAAATTGTAGTTGTTGGCGAATTTTATCTTTTATATGCCTGTTTTCTGGATGTAGTAAATGTAATTCGTTTTCAAAAGCATAAATATCATTAAGCGTAAATTCTTTTTTGCCAAGTTTATCAATATAACGCATCACGTCAATCAGCCAACCTTTTGCCGATATTTCTTTTTCGTTTCTTAAAAATAATGTTTTCTTCCATTCGGTAAGCACTTTTTCCTTCGGCTCAATTTGCTTGTCGCGAACAAAAAATATTTTACCCGTTCGAGGAATATTTTTAATAATGATATTGCATCCGACCCATCCGGCGCGCTGGGCCGTCGGCGCGAGCGGCTTACGTTTTTCTATTATTTCAGGAATAAAAAAATGTTTCGGGATGACCAAAAAATCTACTACCTCCAGCTTTGTTAAATCATAGTTTAATAAGAAAAAATTTGGATTACTACTGCTCAACAACCTTTCAACCATTGTTCTGTATGCGCCATCAACTATTTTTGAGCCAACGCCATCTTTTTTGCTTTTTAGCTCATACTCTTCCTTACAATTAGAACAATAAAAATCGGCTACCGGCTGATTATTTGGATATTTTGCTATAGTTGGATGTCCGCAATTCGGACAAAAAACTGATTCGCCCACCCACTGCTCTGTTAAAACACGCGCTCTTTGCGAAAGACTTTTATAATTTTCCACGAGCTTTCCATTAAATAATAATCTCATTCTTATTTATTTTAACTTATAAATTCGCATATAGGGAGAGTTTAAGCTTAGCTATACGCCACTTGACAAAACAATAAATTTTAATTATATTTTATAATAATAGTCTAGCTATTTTAAAATAAAAAAACCTGCTAAGAGCAGAAAAGGAGGATAAAGATGAAAATAACTAGAAGAGCGAAAACTCTGTATTACCGCGCGATGACGAGATTGTTAATGAACAAACTGATAAACGCGATGCTGGTAAAAATAGCAGCATTGGTAAGGCCCTGGACCTTAGCCAGATTCTACGCCGCCTGGGAAGAATACCAGAAAGGACCCGTCTACAGGGAAAGGGCATTTGAGTTCGGAATGCATCATGCGATAATGGCATTCATAGAAGACAAATGGACACGCGATTATTGCCTGAAAATCCGTCTCAATAAAGAACCCAACCTTAAATGGCGACTGATTTTTACGCCTTTCGCCATTGAAGCGCCATCAATACTGGTCATCGCTGCCGAAAGCGGATTGTTCCGGTCAAAATCCTGAACAACATCCCTCACGCCTAACTTTAGGCGCGGGGGATTTTTTTATTTGTGCGCGCTGTAGGATTTGAACCTACGACCCCTTCCGTGTAAAGGAAGTGCTCTGCCGCTGAGCTAAGCGCGCGATAATTTTAAAGAAGATTTTTTAAAATGCTCTGACCAGTCATTTCTTTTGGGACAGGAAGATTTAAAAGCTCCAAAATTGTCGGCGCCACGTCCGCCAAAGTTCCCACTGTTTCATTTTCCAGTTCGCGGTAATTACTGAATTTTCTGCCTTTAAATTCGTCGTTTATAACATAAAAAGGAACAGGGCTGGGCTGATGGCTGCTTTCCGGCGCGCCGGTTTTAGGATTTATTTTTTCTTCTATATTGCCATGATCGGCGGTAATCAAAACAACCGTGTCTTTTTGATTTAAGGTTGTTTTAACGATGCTGTCAATGTCTTTATCAATAATTGAAACCACTTTTTTGCAGGCCTCATAATTGGCGGTATGGCCGATGATGTCGGGATTAGCGTAATTCACCAGAATAAAATCAAACGTCCGGTTCCCAATTGCCTGCATTAAGCGGGCCGTTATTTCTCCGGCTCGCATTTCGGGCTGATCGTCGGGATGAGTCAATTGAATTGACGGGATTAAAACTCTGTATTCGTTGGTAAACGGCGGTTCGCGATAGCCGTTAAAAAAATATGTGACATGGGCATACTTCAGGGATTCTGCCAGACGCATCTGGGTTTTGCCGTGATCAGCCAAAACTTTGCCAAGCGGATCCTTAACTTCGTCAGCCGGAAAAGCCACCGGCGCCTCAAAATCACTCCTGTATTTCGTGAAAGTCGCCAGATAAACATTTTTCAGCTCCATGCGCGGGAATTTATCAAAATCCGGCTTGATAAAAGATTCCGCCAGCTGACGGATGCTGTCTTCGCGGTAATTGAAAAAAATAACGGAATCGCCGTCTTCTATCCCCTTTTTTCCCGCAAACCGCGTCGGCGAGACGTAATTGTCGTTAAGATTTTTCTGATAAGTTTTATCAATAACCGCTTCCGGAGTATCGCTGACTTCCGGCGTCTGATTGGTTAAAAGCTTATAGGCGTTTTCGGTTAATTGCCATCTATTTTCCCTGTCCATCGCGTAATACCGGCCAATTAATGTCGCTAAATTATCCAGCGGTAATTGGTTAAGCATTTTTTTAATGGAACGGGGCGGACTGTCAACGCCATCGGCAAAGAGCTGAAGTTTTATTTTGGGAAAATTCTCTTTCTCCGCCATTTTTATCAACGCTTTTAAATGGCCGATTGAAGCATGGGTGTCGGCGTCGCTCAAAAGCCCGACAAAATTAACGCTGGAATTATTTTCTCTGGCATGTTTGAAAGCTTCCTTTAAAACCGGATTTTCAAAAAAAGAATTATCCTTGATAGCCATCGTTATTCTCGGGTAATGCTGGTATAAAACTTTACCGGCGCCCATCGTCAGGTGGCCGACTTCACTGTTTCCCGTCTCGCCCCAGTTAAGACCGACGCTTATGCCGGACGCCTGAAGACTCGTTAAGGGATAATTTTCTTCCAGCATTTTAAAAGTCGGCGGATTAACGGCGTAAATCGGGTTGGTTGCGTCCCGTCTGCCTATTCCCCAGCCGTCCAGAACGATTAAAATCACGCTCTTTATCATTTTATTTTGAAGAAATGGTATTTCCCAACTTTAATTGTTTCTCCGCCGGAGAAATTAAGAATATCCGCCGGGCCCTTTACTGTTTTGCCTTCAATTTTTAATCCGCCCTGCTCAATCAGCCGCTTGGCTTCATTTTTGCTTTGCGCCATTTTTAAAAAAATAATTAAATCTGAAGCCGTTGTTTCTTTGCTCTCCAGTTTTATTTCAGGCATTTCTTCAGGAGTCTCTTTTCGGGAAAAAGTTTTGATAAAATTTTCCCTCGCCTGGTTGGCAGCTTTTTCGCCGTTATAAATTTCAACTATCGTCCACGCCAATAATTTTTTATTTTCGTAAAGGTTGGATTCTTTGTCTGGTTCCGAGTCGGTCAGCAAGGCAAAGTATTTATCAACCAAGCAATCAGGAACAGACATTAATTTTCCAAACATCATTTCCGGATCTTCCTCAAGGCCGATGTAATTTCCGTAGCTTTTGCTCATTTTCCGGACGCCGTCAGTTCCCTCAATAATAGGAACAGTAATAATGTCCTGCTCCGGCTGGTTAAAATAGCGCTGGACCCGCCGCCCCATCAGCATATTAAACTTTTGGTCCGTGCCGCCGATTTCAACATCCGCTTTAATTTTAACGGAATCATATCCCTGCAGCAGCGGATATAAAATTTCTAACACACTGATATCCTTGTTCGCCTCCAAGCGTTTTTGAAAATCCTCCCTTTTAATCACCTGCTGAAAAGTCGCCGCGCGGGCCATAGTCAGCATCGCCTCCAGCCCATTTTTTTTAAACCACTCGCTGTTGTAATGAATTTCCGCTTTTTTTATATCAATCACTTTGCCAGCCTGATTTAAATATCCCTTTAAATTACTCCTGATTTCTTTTTCCGATAAAGGTTTCCGCTCGGCTGACTGACCGGAGGGATCGCCTATTTGAGCCGTAAAATCGCCGATAATCAAAACCGCCTTGTGACCAAGTTCCTGAAATTGTCTTAGTTTTCTCAAAGCAACGGTGTGGCCCAGGTGAATATCGGGCCTGGTCGGGTCAATCCCCATTTTAACGCGAAGTTTCCTGCCGGAGTTGAGAGCCTCAAGCAGATGTTCTTTTTCTATAACCTCATCAACGCCGCGCCCTAAAATATTTTTTAATTCTCCTGTTTTTAAAATTGAATTTTTTGCCGGATCTTTTTTAATCATCTCATTTAAAATAAACCACGATTAACAATCCGTGATATTTTGACTTATTGATTAAGCGGCCTTTATTATTTTTCATATCTTTATAATACATTAATAATCGTTATTTCTAATAAGAATCCTTTTCTGGATTTCCAAGAGAGTTTAAAATTTGCGCTAGTTCTTCGGGAGAATAAAAATGTATGGTTATTTTTCCGCCTTTGTCACCGGACTGAATTGAAACGGGCGTTTTAAGCCGCGAGCTTAATTCTTTTTCCATCATTAAAATTTCCGGCGGTAAACCTGTTTCTTCTTTTGGTGAATCCGATTTTTGACGATGTTCGTTCACTTTTCTTTTAAGCTCCTGGACAGAAAAATTATCCCTTAAAAGCTCTTCAAAAAGAGCGTCCTGAGCCGAAGAATCGTTAATCGCCATCAATAGTCGCGCATGGCTTTCTGATATTTTCCCGCCGCTGACCGCTTCCTGTATTTTTGAAGGCAAAGACAAAAGACGCAAAGCGTTGGCAACCGCCTCGCGGCTCTTGCCAAGCCGGGCGCCGATCTCCCTTTGAGTAAGGTTAAATTCATCGCTTAACCTTGAATAAGCGCGGGCAATTTCAATCGGGTTAAGATTTTCCCGCTGAATATTTTCAATAATAGCCAACTCCAGCCTTTCTTTTTTTAAGTCAACATTTTTAACGATCGCAGGAACACGCTCCAGGCCGGCGATTTTTGAAGCCAAAAGCCGCCTGTGGCCGGCGATAAGCTGATAAAAAACATCCTGACCGTTTTCGGTTTCAACTTCAACCTTAGAAACAACAAGCGGCTGGATAATACCGAATTCCCTTATTGAAACCGCCAGATTCCTTAAACTTTCTTCGTCAAATTCTTTTCTGGGCTGTTCCGGGTTTGGTCTTATTTTTTCCACTTCAATCTGAAAAACATAATCCGATTTCTGTTCGCGCGAAGCCGGCTGGGGAGGATTATTATTTCCCCCGCCAAGAGGTTCTTCTTTGGTAAAAACTTCTTTTTTATAATCAATTTCAACGCTGTATTGCGGTTGCGGCGGATTAGCGTTGTCGCCCTGCGGACGGGAATTATTCGGCGGTATTAAAGATTCTAAACCTTTTCCTAATGGCATTTTTTTATTTTATATATTAAAATTTCCGAAATTATAACTAAGGGACAGCGGCTTTCTTTCTTGTTCCTGAGAAATTATTTCGTCCGCTAATTTTTGGTAAGCTTTCGCGCCCAAAGATTCGGGATCGTAAATTATAACCGGCTTGGAAAAACTCGGCGCTTCCGCCAAAGAAACATTTCTGGGGATTTCGGTTTCCAAAACCACAAAAGGAGAATAGCGGCGGAGATTTTTTGCCACATCACGGTGCAGCCGCTCCCTTTTGTCATACATCGTCAAAAATGCGCCGGTAATTTTCAACGGGTGGCTTAAATTGTTTTGAATAAGATTTATGCTCTCAACCAACTGCCCAAGCCCTTCCAGGCCGTAATATTCAGCCTGCACCGGTATCAAAACTTCATCGGCAGCCACGAGGCCGTTTACCGTCAAAAGATTAAGGCTTGGCGGCAAATCTATTAAAATATAATCATAATAATGCCGAAGCTGATTTAAGAATTGGCGCAAAAGATATTCGCGGTTCGGCAAACCAACCAACTCAACAAGCGCTCCGGCAAGATGCGGCGCCGACGGGACAAAGTAAAGATTGTTTACGGCCGATTTCCTGATAAGCTCCATTGAAGCCATCCCTAAAATGCCATGATAAATACTGGCGCTTGTTTCTAATGGTCTGCTTCCCAAAGCCGAACTGGCGTTGGCCTGCGGATCAAAATCAACCAAAAGAGTTTTCCGTCCAGCGGCAGCCAAATAAGCGCCGAGATTAACAGCGGTCGTGGTTTTCCCGACTCCCCCTTTTTGATTAAAAATTGCTATAACGCGCGCCATTTATCCCGTAGTGAAATTTTGATCGGTTATTTTTGACCTCGTAATCATTTTTTTATTTTATAATTATTGTATATCACTATTATCCTTTAATTTATTATTGGCCGCGAAGCGAAACAAGCTAATTAAAATTCTACTACGGGATTTATAATAATTTTATCGAAAAATTAAAAGATTGTCGAATGAGGGAATTAGAATATAGGATTTAGAATTTAGCAATAAGGGAAAACGAATTTTAGGTTTGAATTGCGGGTTTTAGTTTCCAGTTTTAAGTTTTCTATTTTTTATTCCTGAATCTATCTGACGAATACCGACTCTCTGACTTTTTAATCTTTTAAGATTGGTTATATAATTTGAAAATGCTAGGTTTAACATCAGAACAAGCGAAAAATAATCTGAAAACTTACGGATTTAACGAAATAACCGAAAAGAAAAAAGGGGTTTGGCGTAGATTTTTTGAATGGTTCTTTTCTCCTATCAACCTCATGCTGATTGCCGCAGCTGTTTTTTCGTTTTTGCTTATGAAAATGTTTGACGGCTGGTTTATTTTGGCTTTGGCGGCGCTTAATTTCGGAATCAGTTTTTGGCAGGAACATAAAGCTGATACGGCCATTGAAGAACTTAATAAAAAATTGTCCGTCACCACCAAGACGTTAAGGGATAATTCATGGCAATGGATTGAATCGCGGTATCTAGTCCCTGACGATGTCATTGAATTAAGTGTCGGAGATGTTGTCCCCGCCGATGCCAAAATTTTAACCGCGACAAATCTTAGCCTTAATGAAGCGGCCCTCACCGGAGAATCGCTGCCCAAAACAAAAGATGTTAATGAAGGCGTTTTTTCCGGTTCATTTGTGATGACCGGCATTGCCCAATGCCAAATAACAGCCACCGGATCCAAAACTTCTTTCGGAAAAACTTTGTCGTTGGTTGAAAAATCGGAGAAAAGGAGCGATTTAGAGAAGAATATTATCAGCATAACAAAATTTTTAACAGCCATCAGCATTGTCGCCATTATCATCTTAACCGCTTATTTCATCATTAAAAACATCGCTCTAACCGATATCTTAAGGCTGGATTTAAGCTTGCTTATTGCCGCTATTCCCGTTAGTCTGCCGACCGTTATGACGGTAGTTATAAGCATCGGCATCCTTGAACTGTCAAAAAAGAACGTCATTATCAGACGGCTGGCGGCGCTGGAAGATTTAGCGAATGTTAATTTGCTATTGACCGATAAGACCGGAACACTGACAGAAAACAAAATAAAAGTAGAAAAAATAATAGGATACAAACCGTTTGCCGAAGAAGACGTTATAAAATTCGCGGCGCTTGCCAGTCAGGAAAAAGACAGAAGCGCCATTGATGGGGCTATTAAAAATAAGGCTGAAGATTACGGAAAATTTGAAAATACCAATATTTTATCTTTTACTCCGGCCGATTCAATCAGAAAGAGAAATACCGCGACGGTTAAAATAAACGGCGATTTTTACACTATTTCAAGCGGCGCTGTCCAAGTTATTGAAAAATTACTTAAAGACGAAGACGGGCTTCGGGATACCGTAAGACAAGACATTGAAAGAGAAACTATGAATGGCTACCGAATTATCGCTATAGCCGTAAAAAAAGACCAGGAAGAGAAAAATATGGATCTGGCCGGATTAATTATGTTGGGCGATCCCTTAATGCCGGACATTAAAGAAATTATTGATTTTATGCGCCAAAGAGGCATTGAAACTAAAATGCTCACGGGAGACAACTACGAAATAACAAAAAGAATTTCCGCCGATCTCGGCTTTCCCGGATCTGTCATTAAAAAAGAGGATATATTCAATATCAGCAAACCGCAGTTTGATAAGGCCTCCGCGTTTTCGGAAATCTTTCCGGAAGATAAACTTAACCTGGTTGAGTTCGCCAAGAAAAATTATATTGTCGCTGTCACCGGAGACGGAGTTAACGATCTACCCGCTATAAAAGTCGCCGACGTAGGCATTGCCGTTTCCAACGCCGTTTCCGCCCTGAAAGGCGCGGCGGACATCGCCCTTTTGGCGCATGGCCTGTCGGTTATCAAAGACGCTATCATTGAAGCCAGAAGGATATTTGAAAGACTTTACCGCTATTCCCTGTACCGCATATCGGAAAGTTTTCGGCTGATTATAACCGTGCTGGTCTTAGGAGGTATTTTCGGCACTTATCCGCTCTCCCCGCTCCAGTTAATTTTGATAACCTTCTTAAACGACTTGCCGATGATTTCATTGGCTTACGATAAAGTAGAGTATTCCGTCCAGCCGACAAAAATAAACGTCAAAGAAAGGTCAATGCTTAGTTTGATGTTCGGGTTTTCCGGAATTCTTAACAGCTTAATTTTATTTTTTATATTAAAATTATTGAATTTTCCTTTAGGTATTATTGAAACAATGTTTTTCTTGAAGCTTACCGTTTCCGGTCATATGTTAATTTACGTCGCTCACACGCCAAAAAGATGGTATAAATATTTCCCCAGCTGGCAGGTTATTTCCGCCACCATCGCAACCCAACTGGTAGCCAGCGGAATTGCTTATATTGGTTTAGGAATGACACCCATCTCCTTATCTCTAATCGCCGTAGTCTGGGTTTGGTCATTTATCTGGATGCAGTTCTCAGAACTTATGAAAATTATCCAGCAAGATTTCTTCCCGTTTAAAGCTTAATTAAAATCCCGCCCCGTTTTCAAATACAGAAACAGATGATATCTTAATTACTTTTTCAAAAGCTCCCTGAATATTTCGGCGGATATTTTTACTTTCGCCAAACTTTGAAGCTTCTCTTTTCCTCTTTTCTGCTTTCTCCAAAGCTTCATTTTCCTGGTGCGATCGCCGCCGTTTTTTCCAAAATTACCAAGTTCTTTACGCATTGCCGGTATCGTTTCGCGGGCGATTATCCGCCCTTCAGCTTTTGCCTGAAGCGCCTGACTGAACTGCTGGCGAGGCAAAAGATCTTTAAGTCTTTCCACTAAAACCCTGCCCTCGCGTTCTACTTCATTTTTTAAAACCAGCCGCGTGAGCGCCGGCAGCGGCTCATTCGCCACTAATATTTCCAACTTCTCTATATCAACCGCCTCCTCGCCGTCAAAGTCATAACTAAAAGACGCGTAACCGGCCGAAACCGATTTAAGCTGATCGCTGAAATCCTTGATAAGTTCGGCCAAGGGCATCCGCCCGATAAGCAAAAGACTTTCTTCGCTGAAATTTTTTATTTCCAATACATTTAAATGGAAAATTTTAGCCAAAGTTAAAATCTGATTTAGATAATCAGTGGGAGTCAAAATTTCAAGCTTAATCATCGGCTGAAAAACTTTAAAGTAATCGCCTGTGAAATTTTGCGGATGCTTGATGAAATGGCTTCCTTCTTTGTCGGTAACGCGGTAAATAACCGACGGAAAAGTCGTCAAAAATTCCAGATTAAATTCTTTTTCCAACCGCTCGGAAGTTATTTCAAAATGCAACTCCCCTAAAAATCCGACTTTCAACCCCTTGCCCAAAATTTCGTTTGAATCTTTTTCAAATGAAAGCGCGGCATCGTTGAGCTTAAGCCGTTTAAATCCGTTCTCTATGTCTTCAAAACTGCTTTTTCCGGTCGGATAAAAAGAAACGAAAATAACCGGCTGCGGCTCCTTAAATCCTATAAGCGGAGCGGCTTCTTTTGAGCCGATAGTGTCGCCGATTTTAATCAGGTTCGGTTCCTTAAGACCGGTGGCCAAATACCCTATTTCCCCTTCGCTTAATTTTTCCACCGACTTGAAGTCCGGCGTGAAACAGCCAGTTTCTTTTATTTTAAATTTCCTTTTAGAAGACAGAAGGACAGCGTTTTGATCGCTTGAAAATTCGCCGCTAAAAACTCGGCTAAAAGCCAAAACACCTTTGTGATCGTTATATAAGGAATCAAAAACAAGCGCCTGCGATCCGTCTCCGCCGGTTTTTAAATCTTTGGGCGGTGGAACCTGGCTGATGACGCCCTCAAGGAGCTCTTTGACGCCTTCTCCGGTTTTGGCGGAAACGGAATAAATTTCTTCCGGCTGAACGCCGATAAGTTTCGCCAGGCTAATTTTTGTTTTTTCCGCCCGCAAAGGATAAAGGTCAATTTTATTAACAGCGCCGATGATTTTTAATCCTGCCTGTTTAGCCAGGCGGAAATTAGAAAGCGTTTGCGCCTGAATGCCCTTACTGACATCAACCAATAAAATCGCTCCTTCAACGGCCAAAAGCGCCCGTGAAACTTCGTAAGCAAAATCCGAATGGCCGGGTGTATCTATCAAATTCAGGACATAGGGTCCTGAATTTCGCGGAAGCAACGCGGACTGAACGCCGACTGACGCAGAAGATTGGCGAGCGGTATCAATCAAATTCAGGACATAGGGTCCTGAATTTCGCGGAAGCGACGCGGACTGAACGCCGACTGACGC
Organism: Patescibacteria group bacterium; assembly: GCA_023484365.1. Next base: position 16 of record JAMDBA010000011.1, on the reverse strand, counting down.
AGAAAATTGGCGGAGA
>JAMDBA010000070.1:11504-15674 GCA_023484365.1 Patescibacteria group bacterium | reverse complement strand
TTTTAGATAAAATTATTTTGCCTTGTGGTTTGGTTTGTTTATCCTATTTATAAAATATTTTAAAACGGAAAAAATCTGGGATATTTTTTTAATTTCTTTAGCTTGGCCGGTTTTTGAGTTTTTAAGGACATATTTTTATTCTTGGTATCCTCCGATTTTAGGAAAAGGGGATTTGATCGGCGCTCATATGGCTTTTGGTGTTTTCGGCTACTCTTTAGCCGATTATTATTCTCTAAGGCAATGGGCGGCGATAGGCGGAGATTATTTTTTAAGCTTTGTATTAATTTTAATCAACGCTTCAATTTTTTATCTTTTGGCTTTATGCGTTAAAAACAGAAAATTAATCCGCCAGCCGGTGGATGAGAATTTTAAATCATTCATCAAAAAATTTTATTTTAAATTCATTGAGGTTTTGTTTATTATCGTTGTTATTTTATTGATCTCTATTCTTGGCGGAAAATATTTAAATAGTCTATATTTTTATCCGGACGGCAGTATCAACGTTGCGGCTATCCAATTAAATTTTCCTATTGGGGTTTGGTCATCGTTTGATTATCCCAATCAAGTTTACGACAAGATAAAATCAGAATTAAATTCCGCTTTTTCTCGCAAGCCGACGGTTGATTTAGCGGTTATTCCCGAAGGAGGAGATTTTACTCAATTTTCAGGCGCTAACTTAAAGAGCATCCAAAATTTTTTGGGCATTAATCATTATCGCGTGGTCGTTGACGGCTCTTATGAGCAAAACCAAATTAAAAATTATTTAGCGATTTTTGATAATAAGGATGGTTTTTTGGGCGATTACGCCAAGAGGTTTTTGATGCCTTTCGGGGAATATCCAACAGCTTTGATAAAATTCCCGGCTTCAATTTTCTATCCCGATTGGTTAAAGGATTTTAGTTATCGCTGGTATTTACCGGGCGATAAGGTTGGCGTTTTTCAAACGCAATTCGGCAAAGTCGGAACTTTGGCTTGCTCCGAAATTATTTCGCCGGAACTTAGTCGGGAAACGGCAAACGCCGGCGCGCAATTGATTACCTATTCCGCTTCAGATTCTATTTTCAGAGGTTCGGGCGAACTTCACGCTCAAAACCTGGCAATGGCCCAAATAAGGGCCACCGAAACTCGTCGCGCCATCATTTACGCCTCAAACGGAGAAAAATCTTTTATCATCAGCCCGACTGGCAATGTCTTATGGGCAGCCAGTAATCTTGATTTTCAAAACGGCTACGCCGCCGTTCCTCTTAATTCCGCCTTTAGCTTATACGATCGTTTTGGAAATTGGTTTATTTATGTAAGTATTTTTATCCTGATGATTTTCATTGTTTTTCTTAAGGCGCGGTTCATTTTCGGCGCGCTTATTGGTAAAATTAAACAGTGGATGTCAAAAAAATAATTTTTATCGTTTTTTTAGTGGGATTTTTGGTTATTGCTAATTTTAGTTTTGCCGCCAGCGCTTCCTTTTCGCAGGGCAGCATTGAATCGTTGCAAAGCGCTTATTATTCGGCGCTTCAAAGATTAGTTGTTTTGCTTCAAGAGCAAGTTGCCGCTCTTACCCAACAATTGAAAAGCGCTTCTTCGAGCGCCGTCATTTCCGGTCTATCAACTTCAAGCCAATCCACCTCAACCCCCACTCCGTCGGCAAATAATTATTCCGGTTCTTTATTTGATTATTACCCTACTTGGCATTTAGCTCCTGGAAGTTGCGTCCCGCAACTATATTAAGGTAGCGATAAAAAAATATCGGACAAGACGCGGATAGGTGTGGCTAATTTTTAACTTGCTGATGGCGTATCGGATTTTTGGGTGAAGATTTATTTAATTTCAAATTAAAAATTAATACCCGACAAACTTGACGCGCGTGTTATAATAAAAATATATGGCAGAACCTATTTTAAGCGTAAAAAATTTAAGCGTTTTTTTAGATAATAGAAACATTTTGAATGACGTTTCTTTTGATATTTATCCTAAAGACGCAGTTTCTATTGTTGGGCCAAATGGCGCCGGCAAATCAACTTTGCTAAAAGCTATTGTCGGTATTGTTAAGGCGACCGATGGGACTGTTGAAATCGCGCCGGGAACCAAAATCGGCTATTTGCCTCAGCGATTTAGCGTGGACAAATACCTGCCGATGAAAGTTAAAGAATTTTTAAAATTAAAACCGGGCGTTAAAGACGGTCAAATTAAAAAAGCGCTTGAAGAAATGAATTTGAGCGAGGAATTCCTGGAAAAGCCGCTCTCTACTCTTTCGAGCGGACAGATGCAAAAGGCTTTAATAATGTGGGTTATCGCTGACGAGCCGAACTTGCTGCTTTTTGACGAGCCGACCGAAAACGTTGATATTGTCGGTCAGGAATCAATTTACCAGTTAATCCACAACCTCCAGAAAAAATTGGATTTGGCAATAATCTTAGTTTCCCACGATTTGAATGTGGTTTACAAATACGCCCGTCACGTTGTTTGCCTTAATCAAAAAATGCTCTGTGAAGGAACTCCGATAGAGACTCTGACGCCAAAAATCCTGGAAAATCTTTACGGTGAACACGCTTTTTTTGAACATCATCATTTTGGCGAACATCACTATCACGAAGGCGATCGCCACTAAAAACATTATCATGGTTATAAATCCTAATTTAATAATAATTTTAATCTCGGCGGTTTTTGTCGCTATTGCCAGCGGCTTAATTTCCTCATTTTTGGTTTTACGGAGGATGACGCTGGTTTCCGACGCTTTGAGCCACGTCGCCTTACCCGGTATCGCTCTTGGAATTATTTTAAAATTTCAGCCGATAATTGGCGGGCTGATATTTTTATTTGTTGGTGTTTTAATAATCTGGCGGCTGGAATTCCAAACCAAACTGGCGGCCGAATCTTTGACGGGCGTTGTTTTTACAACTGCTTTAGCTATTGGATCGCTGATGGCTTCCGAGACCGATCTGCTGGAAGCTTTTTTTGGCAGCATCAGCAATATTACGTTGTTTCAAATAGTCGTTCAAACCGTTTTAGCGTTAGTGGTTATTTTTATTACCTTAAAATACCTTAAAAAAATTGTCTTATTTTCTATCGCTCCAGATCTTTCTTATTCCGTTGGTTTGTCAAATCAAAGGATTGAGTTGATTTTACTTTTAATTTTAGCGCTGACGATGTCTATCGGCATCAGTTTCGTCGGAGTTCTTTTAATGAGTTCTCTTTTAATTATTCCCGCCGTGACTGCCAGGCAACTAGTGGCCTCTTTTAAAGGATTTGTGGAATTAAGCGTTATTTTAGCCACAGTCGATCTTTTAGGCGGCATTATTATTTCAGTTATATTCAAAGTCCAGCCCGGCATTGCCACCACTCTTATTGGCTCGGCAATTTTTGCTCTAAGTTTAATAATCCCGAAAAGATATTAAAAATTTAAAACTGGCTTGCGGCGCAATCTTTTTGGCGAATTGAGCTTGCCAAAATAATAATGACGCCCAATAGGATTATTTATTAGACGAGAATAAAAATTTGCTCCGAAAAGATAAAGGGGCTTGCCATTAAAAGGAGAATCGTTATAATGATAACCATATAGTTCTTTTTTAAATTCCAGCCTGCCTAAATGACCCCCCATAACTCAATGGTAGAGTAACTGCCTTTTAAGCAGGAAGTTGGAGGTTCGAGTCCTCCTGGGGGGACGAAAATCCAAAGGACTCGAATATCGGAGTTTAAATTTTAAATTAACCCGATATTGCTTGCTAAAGATAGTGGAAAAATCAGCCTAAAAATTAAAGCAAAAAACTAAGTAATGAAAAAATATTCTTCCTTAATTTTTATAGTAATCATTCTTGTGGCGATCGCCGGAGGATTTTTCATTTATCCAAAATTTATAGGCGCCAGTTTTCAACCTTGGCGGCTTGGCCTGGATTTAGTTGGCGGCGCTCACCTAGTTTACGAAGTTGATCTTTCCAAGGTCTCCCCGCAAGATTATGACTCTATAATGAATGGCTTGCGCGACGTTATTGAAAGAAGAGTGAATTCTTTCGGCGTCAGCGAACCGCAGGTTTATACCGCGCAGAGCGGCAATTCTCATCAGCTTATTGTTGAGCTGGCGGGAATAATTAAAAGAGAACTCATTAAAAGAACTCCGACGAAACTGATGCCGATAGACATCGTCAGCGCTAAAATTAAAAGTAAAATCAACTCAAT
>JAMDBA010000070.1:0-11494 GCA_023484365.1 Patescibacteria group bacterium | reverse complement strand
CTTGCGCGACGTTATTGAAAGAAGAGTGAATTCTTTCGGCGTCAGCGAACCGCAGGTTTATACCGCGCAGAGCGGCAATTCTCATCAGCTTATTGTTGAGCTGGCGGGAATAAAAGATATTAATGAAGCGATTAATCAAATCGGCCAAACTCCGCTTTTGGATTTTAGGTTGGTTCAGCAAAACGGAACAAGTTCGGTTAATTTCGTGCCTACCGGCATTACCGGCCGGTATTTGACGAGCGCGCAGCTGACTTTTGATCAAACCACCCAAGCTCCCCAAGTTTCTTTTAACTTAAACGACGCGGGCGCCAAGGCTTTTGATAATTTAACTAAAGACAACATCGGCAAGCCGCTTTGTGTTTTTGTGGATAATAATTTCATTATCCCCAATGACGAAATAAACAGCTGCCCCAAAATAAGCGGCGAAATCCCCAGCGGTCAGGCTCTTATTAACGGAGACTTCACCGTCGCCTTAGCTAAAGATTTAGTGGCTCGTTTTAACGCCGGAGCTTTGCCGGCGCCGATAACTTTAATAAGTCAGCAAACCATCAGCCCTAGCCTCGGTTCGGATTCGCTTAAAAAAGCCATTTTTGCCGGTATTATCGGCACTCTGCTGGTTATGGCTTTTATGATAATTTATTATCGGCTTTTGGGTGTTTTTGCCGTTATGGCGTTGATCTTTTATATTATTTTTACTCTTTCTATATTTAAATTGATTCCGGTGACGATGAGCTTATCCGGATTGGCTGGCTTTATCTTAACTATCGGTATGGCTGTTGACGCTAATATTCTTATTTTTGAAAGGACGAAAGAAGAGCTTAAAAAAGGATTGTCTCGGCACGCGGCCATTGAAGAAGGATTTAAGCGCGCTTGGCCGTCGATTCGCGATTCCAATGTGAGCACGATCATCACCGCTATCATTCTTTATTTCTTTACTTCAAGTTTCGTTCGCGGCTTTGCCCTTACTTTACTTATCGGTGTAATCACAAGTATGTTTAGCGCTATTACTGTTACCGAAACATTTTTGCGAGTATTTTTAAAAGACGTCGTTAAAACCAAGAGTCAAGATAGTAAGGTAAAATAAAAATATGGGATTAAATATTATCGGTCATAGAAAAATATTTTTAACGATCAGCGGGATTTTAGTGGCTGCCGCGGTTGTTTTAATAATAGCGATAGGTTTTCGGCCAGGGATTGATTTTACGGGTGGCACTTTATGGCAGTTTAGGATTCGCTTAAATCCTTCTGTTTCGGAAATGCAGAGTTTTTTTGCTAATAAATTAGGTATTTCTGAAACCATAGTTAACTTTGATTCTGCTAGTCAGGTTTTTCTGGTTCGTTTTCCGATTATTTCCGAAAACGACCACCAGCAATATATTTCGCAATTAACCAGCCAGTATCCTTCTTTTAAAGAAGACAGCTTCCAGTCGGTTGGGCCATCGGTGAGCGACCAGTTAAGACAAAACGCTTTAATCTCAATATTATTAGTCCTTATTGGAATTTCGCTCTACGTCGCTTTTGCTTTTAGAAAAGTTTCTCGGCCGGTAAGTTCCTGGAAATATGGAGCCATAACTTTAATTACGTTATTTCATGACGTTTCAATTCCGGCTGGCTTTTTAGTGATTTTAGGGAAACTTAAAGGAGTTGAAATTGACACTAACTCCATCGTCGCGCTTCTTGTGGTGATGGGCTTTTCTGTCCACGACACAATTGTTGTTTTTGATAGGATTAGGGAAAACCTTTTGCTTGATCGCGGCCGGAGCGAGTTTGGGAAAGTCATCAACGACAGTATTAATCAAACTATGGCTAGGTCAATTAACACCTCCTTAACTTTGTTTGTGGTCTTGATGGCGCTCTTTATTTTTGGTCCGATTACACTAAAATATTTCGTCTTAACGTTAATTATCGGCACGATCGCCGGCGCCTATTCTTCAATTTTCGTGGCTTCACCGCTTCTTCAGGTATGGCAAAGGTTTAGCGATCGTCGGCGCTAAACTGCTTGACAAATATAAGCGGTTTAAGTTAATATATAATAAAATAAAAATATGGCAAAAAACGTTAATGCAGCGTTAGATGGTATATTAAATAAGTTAAACGAGAAACAAAGAGAGATTGTCGTCAATCGTTTTGGTTTGGATTTGCGCGAACCGCAAACTTTAGCCGCTTTAGGCGAAAGGTTTAGAATTACTCGCGAAAGAGTAAGGCAAATTGAGGGTAGCGCCCTTAAAATTATTTCCGAAAATATTAAGGCCAACTCTGACCTTTTAGATGTTCTATACCAAAGCCAGGAGCTTTTGCGGAAATTTGGCGGCGTGGCGCACGAGGAAGATTTTCTTAGGGAACATAAGTCTTCAATCAGTAATTTAGATAAGGCTCAAATCAACCTTTTAATAGAGGCGTTGCCTTACTTTTATTTCTATGAAGGCGACGAGGATTTTCATAATTTTTATTACCTGACGACCGAGAATCTTAAGAGCGCTCTTGATTTAGTTAAGAAAGCCGAAAATTATCTTTCTAAAAACAAAAACAAAATTATGGCGACCAAGGAGGCGCTGAAAGATCTTTCTAATAATTTAAAACTTGAAGAGAAAATTTTGAGCGCTTATATCAAAGTTTCAAAAAAGTTTCATACCAGTCCTTTTGGCGATTTCGGTTTGCGTGGCTGGCCGGAAATTAAGCCGGCGACCATTCGCGACAAAGCCTATCTGATTTTAAAAAAGAAAGGCGAGCCGATGCATTTCCGCGCTATCACTGACGCCATAAACGTAACGAGTTTTGATAAGCGCAAAGCTTTGTCGCCGACCGTCCATAACGAACTCATCAAAGACAAGAGATTTGTTTTGGTTGGGCGCGGTATTTATGGTTTGCGCGAGCAGGGGTATGAAGAGGGAACGGCGAGAGAGGTGATTGCGTCAATCTTAAAGAGCAAAGGTCCGATGAAATCAAAGGATATTATTGACGCTGTCCAAAAAAAGAGGTTTTTCAAACCAAATACAATTTTAATTAATTTGCAAAACAAAAAATATTTTAAGAGAACGACAGACGGCAAATACTCCATAAAATAAAATTTCTTATGTACCCAATCCCCCCCTTCGTTTCTGATATTGCCGCAAACATCAAATATATCTGGGGACTGACTTGGTGGATAATAATCCCTTTTTTGACGTTTTTCGTGTTTTTAGACGCCTGGCTTTCTTTTAGGCGCGGCCAATTTGCCAAAAGCATAAAGTGGCAACTTTTAGAAATTAAAGTTCCGAAAGACATCTTAAAAACTCCGAAAGCGATGGAGCAAATTTTCGCTGCCGCTCACGCCGCTTATTCGGGGATTGAGTTTTGGGACAAATATTATAAAGGGAAGCTCCAGAATTGGATGGTCTTTGAATTGATAAGCATCGGCGGATTGGTTCATTTTTACGTCCGAACGCCGGTAGGGTTTAGAAATATGTTGGAATCGGCAATTTATGCCCAATACCCTGAAGCCGAAATAGTTGAGCCCACCTCTGATTATTTAGATGATTTGCCTAAAGAATTGCCCAATAAAGATTTAGATCTATTTGGGAACGATCTGATTTTTGCCAATCCCGACTGCTATCCGATACGCACCTACATTTCTTTTGAAGAAAGCGTTGAAGAAAGGCGGCTGGATCCGGTGTCGTCTGTTATTGAGGTTTTGTCTAGGCTTAAAGGTGACCAGCGAATTTTCTATCAAATTTTAATTAGGCCGACTAAAGACGATTGGAAAAAAGAAGGCGAAGAAGTGGTTAATAAACTAATAGGCAAAAAAAAGGAATCCAAGCCGAATATTTTTAATGAATTTTGGGTGTTTATAAAAAATTTAGCGATGGCGCCGGCGCGAGTTCCTACCTGGGGAGCGCCAAAAACCGACAAGGCGGCTAATTTAATGGCTAACTTAACATCGGGGCAAAAATTGGTTGTTGAAGGCATTGAAGAAAAAATGTCTAAAATTGGTTTTGAGGCGACAGTTAGGTTTATGTATATTGACCGCGCTGACACTTTTGGCCGAGGAAATATCGCCGCTTTCAATGGCGCTTTTAGACAGTTTAATACTCAGAACTTAAATTCTTTTAAGCCGGACTCTGAAACGGCAACGTCGGTCAATAAAGGATTATTCAAAAAAACTCAAACGATGGACAGAAAGAAAACTTTCTATCACGATTACCGATCTTTAAAAATGGCTAAGAAGGTTATTATTTTAAACACCGAAGAGCTTGCAACGATTTATCACTTCCCGATCCTGGGCGGCAAAGTACCGATGATCCAGCGTTTGGAATATAAGAAAGGCGAACCGCCGCAGGCTTTGCCGGTGGAATAGTTAGATTTTAAATAGGTTATAATTAAACAATGGATGGCCCAGAAGGAATAACTTTAATAGGGGAAACTAATTTTAGGAACGCTAAGAGGCGTTTTGGTATTAAAGTTGATGATAGGCGTCGCCATATGTACGTGGTCGGAAAAACCGGCCAAGGAAAATCCAATCTTTTGGAAAACATGGCTATTGGCGACATTCGCGCCGGCCGAGGAGTGGCGATTATTGACCCGCACGGCGAATTTGCTGAAAGGGTTCTTGATTTTATTCCCGAGAGTCGGATAAACGACGTAGTTTATTTTAATCCAGCCGACCCAAATTACCCGATAGCTTTTAACCCGATAGAAAAAGTGGAGGGGGAATATCGCCACTTGGTTGCCTCCGGCATAATGGCGGTATTCAAAAAAATCTGGCCTGATGTTTGGTCGGCGCGAATGGAATATATTTTAAACAACACCCTTTTGGCGCTTTTGGAATATCCGAATACCACTCTTTTAGGAGTAATGAAAATGCTGAACGATAAAAGCTATCGGCAAAAAATCGTAGATAATTTAAAAGATCCAGTTATTAAGTCTTTCTGGGTGGACGAGTTCGCCAAATACACCCAAAGACTGGAAACCGAAGCGGTGGCGGCTATTCAAAACAAAGTAGGGCAGTTCGTCTCTAATCCTTTAATCAGGAACGTTTTAGGCCAGCCGCACTCTTCAATTAATATGAGGAAAGCGATGGATGAAGGAAAAATTTTAATTGTTAATCTTTCAAAAGGAAGGATAGGCGAGGATAATTCCACGTTGCTTGGCGCGATGGTTATCACTAGACTGCAGTTGGCGGCAATGGGTCGCGTAGATATTCCCGAAAATCAAAGGAGAGACTTTTTCCTTTATGTTGACGAGTTTCAGAATTTTGCCACCGAATCTTTTGCTACTATTCTTTCGGAAGCGAGGAAATACCACTTAAGCATGGTTTTGGCGCATCAATACATCGGTCAGTTGGTCCACGAAAACAACACTACTGTCCGCGACGCGATTTTTGGAAACGTCGGAACTATTATAACTTTCCGAATAGGGGCGGCTGACGCCGAATTTTTAGAAAAAGAATTTGAGCCGGAATTTGCTGCCAACGATTTGGTTAATCTGCCTAAATATCACATTTATTTGAAGCTGATGATTGACGGAATGGCTTCGCGGCCTTTTTCGGCTCAGACCCTTCCGCCTTTTGTTTCGGCCGAGCCGAGTTTTCGCGATGTTATTATTGAAAATTCTCAGCATCTTTACGGCACGCCTATTTCAGTTGTGGAAAATCGTATCGCCAGCGAGTGGGCGTCAAGCGCCGAAGGCGCGCAGGAAAAAGCGCTTCGCCGAGGAGAGCAGCCGCTTCAAAACGTTTTGAGGAAAGACGAGCGGGAGTTCCGACCGCATCCGCGCCAGTATCCGCCGCGCGAGCATAAGGAAGTTGATATTGAATCAATTAAAAAAGCGATTTCCGATTCCTTAAATAAAAATCTGAACAATTCCCAAAATAAGGAAAACAATGGAGTTTGATATTCTAACGATTTTTCCAAAACTTTTCGATTCTTATTTTAAAGAGGCTCTTATAAAAAGAGCCATTAAAAATAAAATTATTTCTATTGAGACTATTAATATCCGTGATTTTGCTTCTGGCATCCATCATCAGGTTGACGATCGGCCGTTCGGCGGCGGACCGGGAATGGTTATGAAAATTGAACCTGTTTTTAAGGCGGTTCAGTTTTTAAGATCAAAAGTTAAAAATAAGAAATTAAAAACGAGGGTTATTCTATTCTCTACCCGAGGTAAAAAGTTAGACGCCAAAGCGGCGAGGCGATTTTCAAAATACGATCGCCTGATTTTGATTTGCGGCCGTTATGAAGGCGTTGACGAACGAGTCGCCAAATACATCGCCGACGAAGAAATATCAATAGGAGATTATGTTTTAAACGGCGGCGAAATAGCCAGCCTTGTTTTAATTGAAACGGTCTCGCGGTTTTTGCCGGGATTTTTAGGCAGATACGAATCTTTAGAAGAATTAAAAGGTTCGTATCCTGCTTATACGCGCCCTCCTAAATTTTTCCCGAAAAATAAATCGGGCAAGACTTGGACTGTTCCGCCTGTGCTTTTGTCGGGCGACCACAAAAAAATTGCCTCTTGGCGGCGGAAGTTTAGTAAAAAATAGGCTTGCGGTTGAATCTTAAAAATGTAGAATAAGTTCTAACGGGCTGTAGTATAGCGGCAGTACGCACCCTTGGGGTGGGTGTAGACCGGGTTCGACTCCCGGCAGCCCGACCACTTAAGACAAGTCAAATTTTTAGGAAAGAAAGCCATTTATATGAGCAACAAAATCACCGAAAAATATTTCACTCAAGAAGACTTCTCTCAAAGAGGAGTGGGCGCGTTGAAGCAGGTAGTTGCCGAAACAGGATTTGCCGTGGAAAAAGAAATTTTTCGTGGCATGATTTACGACAAAAACAAGGTCGGTAGCTTGATTTACAAGGGAACGTTCGCTGGAAAGCCAGCGGTGCTGAAACTTCAAGGGCTCAGACCAGAGGTGGATGAAAGCGAAATTATCAGACGTTTTACCGACCAAAATCAGAGCAAGCTTGTCCGCGTTCCTATTCTCTATGTTCACAAACCATGGACGGAAGATCTCGGCTACGGCTATCTTATCACTGAATATCTGGATGCGCCCAAGATTTTTGAGATGCCGTTCGCCAGCACGGAGCAGATGGCGAATTTTGCCCGATTCTATCAAGAGTACCGTACATCAGCGCTTACTCGCTCATGGATTAAGCCGGAGACCCAAGATAGTTTGGCGTTTACGGTCCATCGGGTAGACCACTGGCGTAAAATTTCCGAACACAAGGAACGGTTGGCTCTCGGAGATTACGCTCCGTATCTCATGCGGTATTATCCGCTGGCAGTAAAACATTTGCCGTCAATTCCGATGGTTTTCTGCCACGGACATCTTACGGCAAACGACATCTACTGCCTGCCCGACAACTCTTTCGTTGTGCTCTCTAATCTGTTTTGGTCTTATCGTCCGCAATGGTACGATCTGGCGTTCAATATTTGGAGCTGCTTAACGCACATTCAAGACACTAATTACACCTTCAAACAGCTGCTGGAATACGTTGAGAAGTGGCTCGCTACTTATCGTGGTATTCCGGTGGTGCGACAAGATAAAGATTTTGAACGCAAAATAACGGCTCTTCTTCTTGAGCGAACGATTGGCGCAATACTGGCTGACCTCGGAGCCAACGACTTCTACGAGAGAGAGGAGAATAAACCATACCTACGCCATCTCCTTGATATGCACCAACAGCTCTTCAATCACTTGGCGCAGAAACTTGGAACTCTCTAACCACACAGCGCTTGCTGAAAATTCGGTAGGTACTTTCTTTTTAATTCTGAAATAGTGCGCTATACTTTTTAGCGAAATCAAATTAATGTTAGAAGCAGAGGTCGCGCGAGCGCTCGCTCTTTCTTCCCGCGTCATCTGAGCGAAGCGGTCGGGAATTTTTCTCTAAATAGGTTCGCGCTAGATTAAGAATATGAGAATAATATAATTTTAATTTATTTAAAATGAAAGTTTTAATATTTGGAAAAGATAAAAATAAAATATATCCGCTGGTCAAAAAGTTAGGCTTTGAAGTGACGGAAAAAAATCCGGAAATTATTTTAAGTTACGGAGGAGACGGAACTTTTATAAAATCCGAGTTTGAGTTTCCGGGCATACGGAAAGTTATTTTAAAAAATAGCCGCATATGCAAAACGTGTTCCAAATTTTCTAATAAAGAAGTTTTAAATAAAATCAAGGAAAATAAATTTATTGTCAAAAAACTATGGAAACTGGAGGCGGCCGTCAAAAATAAAACATTTTACGCCATAAATGATATAGCGGTTCACAATAAAAATCCTTTACATGGAATAAGATACGAAATATATATTGACGGCAAAAAATTAGGAGGCGAAATTATTGGCGACGGCATAGTGGCGGCGACTTCGTTTGGATCAACGGCATACTATAGGAGTATAACAGGCAGTTTTTTTGAATCGGGAATCGGGTTGGCATTTAATAACAGCACAGAACCGTTTAATCATGTAGTTCTTAGGGAAAATAGAGAAATAAAATTAAAGGTTTTAAGAGGCCCGGCAATAGTGTATGCCGACAATCAAACGGAAGTTGTAGATATAAATGAAGGCGACGAGGTTTTTATAAAAAAATCGCCCAAAACCGCAAAAATATTAAGCGTGTATTAAATATAATTGAGCGGACGATGGGAATCGAACCCACACCTCAACCTTGGGAAGGTCGCGTACTGCCACTATACTACGCCCGCGCGCCGCGCGTTTATTTTCCGGCGCGGTGAAGATTTTTAATGCATTTCGCGCAAGCCAAAACCTGCTTGCCGTTTGCAAGCTTAGTTCTTTGTAGATTGGGATATTTTCTTGCTGTGCTGGTGGGATTGTATTTGCCGCGGAGCAGCACTCGTTTGCCGCGGATGACCGATCCCTTGCCGCAAATTTCACATTGACGCATAATAAATATAAATTAAAAATTTAAATTAAATTTTACGACCTTATATATGAATAGCATATTTATTTTAATATTTCAACTAGTTATCCTAATTTTTTCGGTGATGATTCACGAAGTTTCCCATGGCTATGTCGCCGATTATTTGGGCGACCCGACGGCAAGGCTGGCGGGGCGGCTCAATCTCAATCCCCTGAATCATTTAGATGTTTTTGGCTCTATAATTTTACCGCTGACTTTTTACGTAATTTCCGGTGGGACATTTGTTTTTGGCTGGGCAAAACCAGTTCCTTATAATCCTTATAATTTAAGAGATCCTAAAAAAGGAGGAGCGTTGATCGCTGCCGCCGGTCCGGCAAGCAATTTTATTTTGGCTTTGTTTTTTGGTTTAGCTATAAGAGCAATCTTATTTTTTGATATTTCGGCCGCGGCTTCTTTGGCGGCGCTGTTTAGCGTCATCGTCTACACCAACATCCTTTTGGGGATTTTTAACTTAGTCCCTATCGCGCCTTTGGACGGCTCAAAAGTCCTTTACGCATTTTTACCCAACAGCCAATCAGGCCGCCAATTTATGCTGTTTATGGAGCGCTACGGATTATTTTTAGTTCTGATTTTTGTATTTTTCGGTTTTCAGCTGATTATTCCTATTATTAATTTCGTTTACTTTATTTTTACCGGTTCGCCGTCGGGATTTTGAAGATCGTCAATTAATGTTTTATTTAAGTAGGTAAGTCCCGTTATAATTAAGGAGATTTTAGTTTTTATCAAAACCATATTCAGGGCCTTAATGGAATTGACTTTTTATTTTGATTTTATTAATATCTTTACTATATGCCGACAGTAAGACAATTAATTAAATACGGGCGCAAACCCTTGGCGAAAAAAGCCAAGTCGGTTGCGATGTCTTATTATTTTAACAGTATTCAGAATAAGCCGGTGGATTCGCCATCGCCTTTTAAACGTGGCGTTTGCCTTAAGGTTTTTACCACTACTCCGAAAAAACCGAACTCGGCTTTAAGAAAAGTTGCGAGAGTTAGATTAAGCAACGGAATGGAGGTTACCGCTTATATTCCCGGCGAAGGCCACACTCTTCAGGAGCACTCAATCGTTCTGGTGCGCGGCGGCAGAGTTAAAGACTTGCCGGGCGTCAGATATCACATTGTCCGCGGTATTCTGGATACAACTGGCGTTGAAAACCGCAAACAACAGAGGTCAAAATACGGAGCTAAAAAACCAAAATAAACTATGAGAAGAAAAGCTAATTATAAAAGGCATCATCCTGCCGACGTCATTTACGGACGCGTTGATTTGAGCCGTTTTATTAATTACATTATGCGCGACGGCAAAAAAGCGACCGCTGAGAAAATTATTTATTCGGCCTTAGACGAGATCAAAAAAACAACCAAAGAAGATCCGATTCAAGTTTTTGAAAGAGCGATTAAAAATGCCTCGCCATTACTTGAGGTTGCTTCCAAGAGGGTCGGCGGCGCTAACTATCAGGTCCCTCGCGAAGTTCCCTTGGAGCGGCAATTCATTCTGGCTCTTCGTTGGATCATCGGAGCGGCTAAAAGCCAAAAAGGAAAGCCGATGCATAAAAAACTGGCAGCCGAAATTATTGCGGCTTCTAAAAACGAAGGAACGGCTATAAAGAAAAAACAGGACACTCATAGAATGGCCGAAGCTAACCGTGCCTTCGCTCATTTCGCCTAAAAATAAAATATTCTCTCGCTATGGCAAGATCTCATCCTATTAATCAAATAAGAAATATTGGTATTGTCGCTCACATTGACGCGGGAAAAACAACCGTTTCAGAGCGTATTCTTTTTTATACCGGACTTTCGCATAAAATCGGCGAAGTTCACGAAGGGACCACGGTTATGGATTGGATGGAGCAAGAAAGGGAAAGAGGGATAACTATCACTTCGGCCTCAACGACGGCGTTTTGGATACCGACTTATCGCAATCGCGATAAAAGTTTTGAAAATCAAATAAACCTTATTGACACTCCCGGCCATATAGATTTCACGGTTGAAGTAAAACGATCGCTGCGGGTTTTGGACGGCGCGGTTGTCGTTTTTGACGGCGTTGCCGGAGTTGAGCCGCAGTCGGAAACTAACTGGCATTACGCTGACGAATATCAAGTCCCGAGAGTTTGTTTTATAAACAAGCTTGATCGGATGGGGGCGAGCTTTGAAAATAGCTATCAATCAATCATTGAACGTTTGACTCCTAACGCCATACCAATCCAATTGCCAATCGGATCAGAATCCGCCTTTGAAGGCGTGATAGATTTAATTAGAGAAAAAGCTTTCAAATTTGAAGGCGATCACGGCGAACAAATTATTGAAATTGAGATCCCCGCCAATTTAAAAGAAAAAGTTGCCGAGGCGCGGAAAAAACTTATTGAGAAAATCGCCGACAGCGATGATGAGCTTATGGGAAAATACTTAAACGGAGATAAAATTTCTGTAGACGAGCTTCGGGCAGTTTTACGAAAGGGAACTATCGCTAATAAAATAGTGCCGGTTCTTTGCGGCTCGGCTTTAAAAAATAAAGGCGTTCAGTTTGTTTTGGATGCCGTTTCAGATTACCTTCCTTCGCCGATTTTATGCGAAAGTC
>JAMDBA010000024.1 GCA_023484365.1 Patescibacteria group bacterium | reverse complement strand
AGCGGGAAAATTGAGCGAAGAAAAAGATTTAAAAGGGACCGCGGTGCTTTACCGAACTAACGCCCAGTCAAGGGCCATTGAAGAAGCGCTTTTGGGTAGCGGCATACCTTATAAAATTGCCCGCGCGTGAGGCAATAATCCTTCGGCGCAACCAGCAATAAAAACTTTATTGAATTCCAATCCCTTGGCTAGATGAATAGTTGTCAGCCTAACCCCTTCTCTGGCGGAACTGTTATCGTTTGCCTCAAAAAGAGCCAGGTGTTCCAAAAATAATCTGAGATCGGAAAATTCAGACGCAAAACCAATCAGCTCCTTGATGTTTTCTTTTCGCTCTTCGGAATTTACAAAATTATTTTTAAATGATTCAAAATATGATGTTATATTAAGGAATTTAGATATCAAATCAACCGGGAGTGATTCTTTGTCTTTGGTCGATTTAAACCATTTACCTTTAAACTCCGAAAACTTAATTTTGCCAAAAAGTTTTTCTAACCTGCCGGCGCTTACGGAATCTAATGGATTAGAATAAATTCTTAGCGCGGAAACAATATCTTTTATCTCTCTTCTTTCATAAAATTTTAACCCGCCGACAATTTTATAAGGTATGCCGCTACCCAAAAGCGCTTCTTCAATGGCCCTTGACTGGGCGTTAGTTCGGTAAAGCACCGCGGTCCCTTTTAAATCTTTTTCTTCGCTCAATTTTCCCGCTATCCATTGAGCCTCTTCGGCGGAATCTGACGCCTCAATTATTTCAATGGTCTTGCCGGAATCTCTTTCGGTCCAAAGAATTTTTGGCTTTTGATTAATGTTGTTTTTGATAATTTGCGAGGCAGCGTTAATAATATTCCCCGTTGAGCGATAATTTTGATCGAGAACAAAAATCTGACTTTCCGACCAATCTTTTTCAAAGTTAAGGAAGAATTCAAAATTAGCGCCTCGCCAGCTATAAATAGCCTGCTGATCATCGCCTACAGCGCTCAATCTTCCCTCTTTACCGGCTAAAATTTTTACCAAGGCGTACTGAGCTTTATTGATGTCCTGATATTCGTCTATTAAAATATGAGATATTTTTTTAGCATATTCGTTTGCCAGCTCCGGATTCTGGCTAAAAATTACTACTGGTTTTTCAATAAGATCGTCAAAATCAAAAGCGTTATTTTCAAGCAATTTATTTTCATATTCCTTAAATATTTCTTCAAAAATTTCCTGATTATTAAAATGAGCGGCAAGAGAGAAATTTAAAGATTCTATTTTTGAGATTTGGCTATTCCCTTTTGGCGCGGGTAAGGAACTAATTTTATTAGCCGAACGATTAACGATCGCTTCGTCGGCGAACATTAAATTGTTTTTTACGAACGAGATTTGATTTTGGATTTCGGTGGGCGAAACTTTCTTTTTAAAATTAAAACTTTTGATTATTTTTTTTATCAAACTTAAACTGTCGCTGTCGTCAAAAATCGTGAAGTCAGGTTGACGACCGACATTTTTGCATTCACGCCGTAATAGTTTAGCGCCAAATGAATGGAATGTGCCAACAAAAACCGATTTTCCGGCTAAATCAATTTTTGATTTTTCGATCCTATCTTTCATTTCGTTGGCAGCCTTATTCGTAAAAGTAATAGCCACAATATCAGTTTCCTTTCCTTGCAAACGCTCTAAAACATAAATTAAACGGCTAGTTAGCGTTTGAGTTTTGCCTGTTCCGGCGCCCGCAATAATCAATAGCGGCTTTAGCGGAGCTCCTGCGGCCAATTTTTGCCTATCATTAAGAATTGTTTTGTTTTGTTTGGCGCCCTCCGTTATATTGATGGGGTTGTTGAAATTATTAGCCATTGTGATACAATAGCTATATTAGTACAATTTTCAGAAAAATTAAAAGAGCGCCGATACGAAAGTCGCTTCTCACAGCGGTTTTTTTGCTATTAGGGATTTTGATCGCAAATTTGGTTTTCTTAAATCAGGACCAAGCCGCTCAGAGCGGCAGCGAGAAAGGCGTTTTAGGCGGGCCTGTCCAGACGAATTTTAACCAAGGCGAAACTCTCGCTCAAAGCAATCCGAAATCAGACTCCTCCTCTGTTTCGGACGGCGAATTGCCGAATGGCAGCACTAGCGGTTCTAGCGATGGATCAATGATCGGTTTAAATGTCGGCCCATCAAACGGATCGCCCTTCAGCCGACCAGGAATAATTATCTACAGCGTCCAAAATAACGACACCCTTAAAAAAATAGCCGACTACTTTAATATATCGGTCCAGACAATCGTTTGGGCAAATCCGTCAATCGCTAAAAATTATCTTTACCGCGGAGAACAATTGGTTATCCTGCCGGTGTCGGGGGTGCTTTACCAGGCTCAACAAAACGATACTTGGGAATCTATTGCCGCTCTTTTTGGCGTAAGCTTAGAACAACTGCGGCTAGCAAACGGCGATATAAAAAGCAGCAGTTTGACCGTCGGCACCAATTTAATAATTCCCGGCGGAAAACCGATAGATAATTATTCTTTGAGCGCGACCCAATCGGTTCTTCCCGATCTTAAAGGCTATTTTATAATGCCGACTTACGGCTTCAACTGGGGAATCCTTCACGATCATAACGCGGTTGATATCGCCAATAATTGCGGAACGCCAATCGTTGCTTCGGCCGAAGGATTGGTAATCGACACCGCCTCCTCTGGATACAACGGAGGTTATGGAAATTACGTTTTAATAGAACACCCAAATGGCGCTGAAACCAGATACGCCCACCTTGAATCATTGTCCGTTTCCATTGGCGACTACGTGAAACAAGGCGAGCAGCTTGGATTAATGGGAAAAACCGGAGACGCCACTGGTTGCCATGTTCACTTCGAGGTTTTGGGAGCTAAAAATCCTTTCGCAAAAAGTTAAAAATAAAATTTAAAATATAATTTATAACCTCATAATTAGAATGAAACTCCCCGAGCTCACGCTCGGGGTATCTTTTTATCCAAACAACGTTGTTGTTTGCCCAGCATCCTCTTCTCCTTGGTTCTTGATATACCTGCGAATGA
>JAMDBA010000019.1 GCA_023484365.1 Patescibacteria group bacterium | reverse complement strand
AAAACGGAGCGACAGCCGATGCCTCCTCTGTTTGGAGCGCCTGAAGATAAAATAAAATAGCCGCCATATAAAGAATTCCCGAAAAGGCCATCACGGCTATGCTTGAAAAAGGCAAACTTAAGACCCACGGATTAAACCACCAGACAAAAGGCAAAAGCAAAAGGCCGATAATGGCGGTAAAAACCATTAAAACGGCGACGCTGCCAAATTTGAAATATTTTTCAACCAGATATTTGTCGATATGGGTCGAAGCCGCCCAAAGAACCGGCCCCGAAAAAGCGAAAATAAGCCAGGACATTTTTTAATTATACAAAATCACCCCCCATAAACGATCAATTAGCGCGCCAATGCCAGGGCTCGAACATTATCCCGCTAGTATTCCGTTTCGAATAAGACAATTCCAAACCAAACCGGCCGGCGTTTTTTAATAGCCATTTATATTCTTCGGTTTTATCAAAATAATCATTGCCCTTGCCGCAAAGCGCCGCGCTTTTCGCCATAAAATCAACGGCTTGGGCCTTGGGATCGCTATGCTCGCTATAACAAGGAAAAGCCACCCTTTTAGCAGTCAGCTTAAAATTAAAATTATTCAAGCTCAAATAATAAAGAAAAATAATTGCCTGGTAGGCCGGAGAGCGATAGGCGGATGTAATCAATAACTCCTTATTTATTTCTTTTTTCATCGCGACATTTAGTTCCTTGTAAATTTTATAAGTTTTCCGTAAAAGGTACTGGCCGGAAATAATTTTAGTTTCCCCGCCAAATTTATATTTTTGATTTTTTATTAAAATAAGACCGCGGGGGACTTGAGACTTCCCCAAATATTTTCCCTTAAATCCAAATTTTCTTGGATTAATTTTTAAAAATGTTTTTATGAAATCTATTTCGTCCTTAGCCAAATAACTATATAAATCTGAAAAACTTAGGATTCTTAAATTTTTAATCCTAGGCTTTTTATAAAAAGTTTTATTAATTATGGAAGCGACAATATTTTTTTTCGATAAACCCATGATCAGAATAAAAAACGATACAATTATGCGCCCGGCAGGATTTGCCCGCGACTTAAATACTCACCGCCGCTCGCATTTGGTCTGGGCACCGGCTCATAAAAATTTCCTGGTGAAAATTTTTACTCCGCCGTTCAAATCCTATATTTGTGCGCCCGGCAGGATTTGAACCCGCAACCTCTTGGTTCGAAGCCAAGCGCTCTATCCAATTGAGCTACAGGCGCAAAGATAGGGGTAAGTTTTTGCCACGAAGGCATTTAACGTTTTTCTCTCTTAGATAGTATAATTACTAATAAGGAATAAATAAAGGTTGAAATCGTTTATTGCGACGAATTAGATAATTAAATTCGCAAAGCCGACTAAATTATATTAATGAAATTCAATATCCCAAAAGAAGTTATCAGCGCTATAAAAAAGCTGGAAGAGGGCGGCTTTAAGGCTTACTTGGTTGGCGGCTGCGTTCGCGACTTGCTTTTTAGCGCTGAAGGAGACTCTCCGGTTGAACCTAAAGATTGGGATATCGCCACAAACGCCAAACCGGAAGAAATTCAAAAAATTTTCCCCGACAGCGTTTATGAAAATAGTTTTGGAACGGTCGGCGTAAAAACGCGCGCCGATGATCCGCGCTTAAAAATACTAGAGATAACAACTTTTAGGCTAGAAGGAAAATATACCGACAAGCGCCATCCGGATGAAATAAAATTTGCCCAGACAATAGAAGAAGACTTATCGCGTCGCGATTTTACTGTTAATGCGATGGCGCTCCAAAAAATCGGCGCTAAAAACGATGCGACAGACTGGGAAATAATTGATCCATTTGACGGCCAAAAAGATTTAAAGAATAAAATTATCAGAGCCGTCGGCGATCCGGAAGCAAGATTTAACGAAGACGCGCTCCGACTGATGCGCGCCGTCAGATTTGCGGTTCAGCTTGAATCAAATTCAAAGGAAACAAAAAAATCATGGCAAATAGAAATGGAAACCAGACGCGCCATAGAAGAAAACGCTAAAAATCTAGGGATGATTGCCGCCGAAAGGATTCGCGACGAACTTATAAAAATTTTAATATGCCGCAAAGCTAAGGAAGGCATAGATTTGCTTGAAGAATTAGATCTCCTCCTGTATGTTTTGCCAGAACTGCGGGCCGGTCTGGGAATCGGTCAGAATAAGCACCACATTTTTACGGTTTTTGAGCATAACGTTAATGCTTTAGAGTATGCCGCCAGCCAAAAATACCCGCTTGAAATTAGGTTGGCCTCTCTCCTTCATGACGTCGGCAAGCCTCAAACAAAACAAGGCGATGGGCCAGATTCAACTTTTTATAACCATGAAATCGTCGGCGCTAAAATAACAGCAAAAGCCTTGGCTCGCCTGAAATTCCCCAAAGAAATTATTGAAAAAGTCACCCATCTCGTCCGCTATCACCTCTTTTATTACAATGTCGGCGAAGTAACCGAGGCTGGAGTCAGAAGATTTTTAAGGCGGGTTGGACCGGAAAACATAGACGACTTAATGAAGGTCAGGGAAGCCGACCGGATAGGCTCAGGCGTGCCCAAAGCTTTCCCCTATAAATTGCGCCACTTGCTTTTTATGATTGAAAAAGTGAAACACGATCCGATTTCTCCAAAAATGCTTGAAATTGACGGCTCCGACGTGATGAAAATTTTAAATATCGGACCCGGACCGAAAGTCGGCCAGATTCTTTCCGTCCTTTTAGAAGAGCTTTTGGACGACCCATCGAAAAACACCAAAGAAAAACTGGATTTGAGGATTAAAGAATTAGGCAAGCTAAACAACGAAGAATTGGAAAAATTATCAAAGCGAGCGCGCGAAAAAAAAGATGAATTTGAAAGCGGGGCTGAAGAAGAAATAAAGAAAAAATATTACGTAAAATAAAGCGGCAAAATGAAACTCCCCGAGCTCACGCTCGGGGTATCTTTTTATCCAAACAACGTTGTTGTTTGCCCAGCATCCTCTTCTCCTTGGTTCTTGATATACCTGCGAATGATTTCTTCACTGACA
>JAMDBA010000018.1 GCA_023484365.1 Patescibacteria group bacterium | reverse complement strand
TTTTTCAGCGAAAAATATCCCGAAAGATTAAGATTTGATTTTTCTTTTGACAGGAAATTAACGCCGGAGGAAATAAAAAAAGTTGAAGATTTGGTAAACGAAAAAATAAAGGAGAATTTGCCGGTCAATTTTGTTGAGCTGCCGGTTGAAGAAGCTCTATCTTCCGGCGCTTTACATTTTTTCAGCGAAAAATATCCCGATAAAGTTAAAATTTATTTTACTGGCAGCGACCTAAAACACGCTTTTTCTAAAGAATTTTGCGCCGGACCGCACGTTAAAAACACCTCCGAATTAGGGGGATTTAAAATATTGAAAGAAGAAGCGTCCAGCGCCGGTGTTAGGAGAATAAAAGCGGAGGTTTCTGGTTAGTAAAATCCAAGCGGTTTTAGTTATTGACTAATCGTTTTTATTCTGCCAATACATCAGTAGTTCTAAATAAAACAAAAAAAGGGAGAAAAAGGATGATTATTACATTAAGACAATTAGAGAAAATGGACGCTTGCGAACCGGCGAGGGATCTATTTGAGAAGGTATTTGGCGAGGTGGCAAATCTCAGCGAGGTGGTCAAAGAACTTCATAATAGAAATCTTGACGAATACGAAGCTTGGCTGCTTGATCAAAACTGCGAGCTGACAAAGGAACTGATTAAGGTTGGCGCAGACATCCACGCAAATAATGATGGCGCTCTTTGTTTGGCAGCCGAATATGGCCATCTTGAAGTCGTCAAGTTTCTATTAGAGAATGGCTCCGACGTCCACGCAGAGAATGACGAAGCTCTCCGTTGGGCAGCCCACAAGGGCCATCTTGAAGTAGCTAATTTCCTCAAAAAGGAGATGGAAAAGAAAAAATAGTTAATTACCGCGCGAGGATAATATCCTCGCGCTTTTTTATTGGAAAAATAAATACAAAATTAAAAATGATGTATTAACAACTTATTTTTCTAGGCTTCTCCAGCGCTTCGCCATTGACAAAATATTATTATTTGTTATACTTAATTCAGTAATTAAAAAAAGGAGGCAGTAAAATGCACATTATCAAAATTATCGATTTGATTATGGTGGTTTTAGTAATCTTTATGGTGGGAGGTTCCACGTATCTCCTGATCGGCAAATACGCCTTTCGTTTGACGACGTGGCTTATTGGGTCGATGCGGCTAATGGCGGGCCAGGACACGAGCGAAGACACGGCCGCTCCCGAGTTTTTCGATGAGCCCATGGAGAAGATGTTGTGGCCACTCATTCTGTTGCTTGTGGCTATGGCGCTGCTAATATTGAGCATTGTTAATATTTTAGTGAGAGGCTGTTTGTACTTTTACAAACGCTACAGAGTCGTTCTTAAATGGTGCTGGAAATAAAAACCATCACTTCAAGCGCCTTGATTATCTATCGGGCGCTTTTTTATTTTTTATAATTTGTTATCATTATTTAATATGGAAAAAATAATTATTGATAAGAGTGAATCAATAGCCGAAGTTATTGAAAAAATGCTTGCCGTTGGCGAGCCGGATGTTGTTTTGGTTATTCCTAAAAATTCGGCGCTTAAAGAATCTGTTAGTAATTTTAATTTAATCAGGCACGAGGCCGAGGCGACCAAAAAGAACATTTTAATAGAATCTGTTGATGAGGAGGTTTTGGCGATGGCGAGGACAAGCCGTCTTGAAGCGATGCATCCTTTATTACACGCTCGTCATTCGGAATCAGAGCGCGAGGCGGAGGAAAAAGAATTTTCCGTCAGAAAAGGCGAGAGAAAAGTTCGGGTGGAAGTTTCCGAAGAAGGCGCTTACAGCCATCACGGGGCAATAATGCCGAGAAGAAGATTTCGTATGCCTGTTATAAAAATTAATTTTTCCATTAAGAGCGCAATAATTACCGCCGCGGTTATTTTGATTTTAGTTATTGGCGGATGGGCGGCAGCCGCTTATTTACCTCGCGTTAGCGTCGCTCTTACGCTTACTACGCACGATTGGAGCTATCAAGGGAATTTTCAGGCCAAAGAATTGGTCTCGCTTAACGTAAATTCAAGCACGATTCCTGCTCAGCTTTTTACTACACCAAGAAACACTACTCAATATTTTACGGCTACCGGTAATTCGTATGTCAGCCAAAAAGCTACCGGCGTTATTAAGATTTTTAACGCTTATAGTTCGTCGCCGCAGGAACTTGTCGCTACTACTAGATTTACGACTCCGGACGGAAAAATTTTCAGATTAAACTATTCAGTTGTCGTTCCTGGCGCGCAGGTAGTAAGCGGTAAAATAACGCCGGCAAGCATTGATGCCGCTGTTACCGCCGACAAGGCGGGCGATAGCTATAATATCGGCCCAATTGATCATTTTAATATTCCCGGGTTTGCCGGTACGCCAAAATATGCTGGATTTTATGGAGTTTCAACCACCTCAATGAGCGGAGGATTTATTGGTAATAAACAGGTTCCGACAAAGAGTGATATTGCTTCTGCGGAGAAGGCGATAACCGCTCAGCTTGATTCGTTGCTAAATCCCCAATTATTTGCCAGCCAGCTGCCGACCGGATTTAAAATTCTGGACGGAGCTTCCACGACTACGATAGACAAGGTTATTGTCAGCCCCGAAACTAATAGCCAAGGGCAATTCAGCGTTTACGCTCAAGGCGCTTTCAAGGCTCTTGGTTTTCAGGAAAACGACATTAAAACAATTCTGAGCGATTTATGGCAGACGCAATTTCCGTCAACGGTTGCTAGGAGTTTAGATATTTCTTATGGACCGGCAACTGCTGATTTTACAAAGGGTCAGCTTACTTTTCAGGTTAGCGCAACTTCCACTTTGGTTTCCGATATTAACGTAAGCGATTTTTCTAATAAAATAATTGGTAAAAGTGAAAATGATTTAAGGGCTGCTGTCATGCAACTTTCCGGAGTTGATAAAGCGGATATTTCTTTTTGGCCGTTCTGGGTTCACAACGTTCCAAACAGTTTAAGTCGGGTAAAAGTGATTGTTCAATAATAAGGAGTTGACAAGCGGCAAGCTTCCGTATTACAATTTCTAAATATTTTAGAGATGGACGCCACGAACTCTACAAA
>JAMDBA010000075.1 GCA_023484365.1 Patescibacteria group bacterium | reverse complement strand
ACTATTTTTTAAAACCAGCTGAATTTTTCCGCTTTCGTCTTTGATGTCGGCAAAAATCAAATTGCCCTGATCTCTAAAGCTCATTATCCGGCCGACAAGATTTATTTTTTTCTTGATTTTTGAAAATTTCCCAAACTGCTTTCTTGCTTCGGAAATTTCAAAATCCCGCGGGGCGCTATCGGGGTAAGGATTAATTCCGGCCGACTCCAATTCTTTAAGCTCTGCTAAGCGGTCATTTTCTAAATTGCTTGCCATTTTATTCTATTTTTAGGATATAATAAGTAGCTTTTCCGCTTGGAATTACCGCTTCCGCTTTTTCTCCGACAGCTTTTCCTAAGAACGCTTTTCCCAGAGGAGACTCGTTTGAAATCCTCCCCTGGCTTGGATCGGCTTCGGCGGCACCGGTGATGGTGTATTTTATAATCTGAACTCCTTTTTTGACGGTTATCGTTGAACCGATTTGAGTCTTTGTGGCGTTGGTTGATTTTTTAATGATTACGCTTCTTTTTAAAATATCTTCCAGCTCGGCGATGCGGCCCTCTGTTCTTGATTGTTCTTCTCTTGCCTCGGCATACTCGGAATTTTCAGATAAATCTCCATACTCTTTAGCGTGTTTTAATTTTTCCGCTATCTCAATTCTTTTGGTTGATTTTAGTTCTTCAAGCTCTTTTTTCAGCTCTTCAAGCCGATTTTTTGATAAATAATATTTATCCATTGGTGTTTTATTTATAATTACCGCTAAAAAGCGATATACGAATTTTAATTGTTTCCTTTAAAACTTGCAAATAAGCCGATCCTTTAACGCGGGAATGGATGTCGTTTTTCCAGTGAACCGGTATTTCCTTGATTTTATAGCCAAAATAGTGCGCCAAAGCCAGAACCTCAACGTCAAATCCCCAGCCATTGATTTTAGAAACTGAAAAAATCTTTACTGCCGCTTTTTCGGTAAATGCCTTAAAGCCGCATTGGGTATCCTTAATTCCCGGCAAGACCATAATTTGGATAAAAATATTCCCCATTTTTCCTAAAAGCCTGCGGATAAACGGCTGCGGCGGATCAAGCTGGCTGCCTTTTATGGCGCGCGAACCGATAACCACATCATAGCCTTCTTTGAAGTAAGGCAGCATTTTTTCAAAATGGCTTACGGAAGTAGAATTATCCGCGTCCATAAAAAGCCTGACCTCTCCGTTTGCCGCAAGCATTCCCTGCCGCACGACGCCGCCCTTGCCTTTATTTTTTTCGTTATCAACTAGTTTTAAATTTTTGATTTTACCGGACAGGTCTTTAATTAAGCCGGCGGTATTGTCTTTAGACCCGTCGTTTACAACTAAAATCTCGTAGTCATAGTTGGCGTTTTTTAGGGCTTGATCAATGTCAAAAAGCGTCGGAGTAATTCTATCGGCTTCATTGTAGGCCGGTATGATAATTGAAAGAAAAGGTTTAGCCATAATTAAAGCGATTTAAAAATTTTGGCAGCTCTTTCGTAGGGTTGTTTCATTGCCGGCGACGCCAGTTTAGAATATTCTTCTGCTTGCTTGACGAGCGATGACAATAATTTTTGAATTGATTCTTTATTTTGAACCTCGGGCATTTTTTGAGAAATGACGGATTTAGCCAAGTCTATGACTTCAAGCGATTCAAATTTAATAAAAAAAACTGGAAGATTTTTTAAAGAAACCAAAGAAACGGTCGCGTCATCTTTGTTCCATTTCACTCCATAATCCGCCTTGGCGCCGTTTTTCAGCATTGGCCTGAGTTTTTCTACTTTATTTTTATAACTTGTTGTGGTGTCTATCGTTGCTATGATTTCGCCCGATTCTTTGTCAATAATAAGATGATCGGCGCTTACGGCATTATCTTCTTTTTTATTCAGTCCGCCAACAATGTCGTCATATTCCGATGTCCTTAGGGCCGCGAATCTGCCTTTAAATAAATATCTGTTTATCGCCAAGGTAATCGTGCTTTCCAGGAGATCGCCTATTTCTTTGCCGGGTTCTTTTTTAAATTTTGTCTTATTTTTTGCCACTTCGCCGATATCGTTGTTTATGGTTTTAGGAGGAAAAACTTTGCCGAAAGCCCTCATATCAATTCTCATTAAATCGTCAACCGGAAAGCCGGATTCGCGAAACGCACGAGCCTCTTCTTTTAGTTCCGGCTCTATTTCTTTATTAAGACTTTTCGCTTCTTCGTCGATTTCCTGATTTTCGTGGCTTTTCAAACTTTCTTGTTCGGGATTATACATATTAATCTGTTTTGATTTTTATTTTTTTCATTTCGTCTTTGCGGATCAACTTAGGCAGATCAATTATTAAAATTCCATCTTTAAATTCAACCGAAGCTTTTTCGGCATCTACTTCCTGCGGTAAGATTATAGAACGGGAAAAAGGGCCCCAGTAGCATTCTCTGTAAAGGTAGTCGTCGTCGTTGATTTGCGAATGATGATGCCTGGTCCCCTTTATAAAGACGGAGTCGCGGCTTATGTTAATATCCAAATCGTCGGCTTTTACTCCTGCAACCGGCGATTCTATCACGAATTTTTCCGGTGTTTGGTAGATGTCTATAACCAACTGGCCTTCTTCTTCAAATTTATTCTTTTGTTCCATATTAAAAGTATTATAAATATTTTGCTTTTTTAAAGCAATATATTTTAAACAGCTCGTCTTTTAAGTTTCTCAAAATCGTTTAAAACGAAAAGTCCTATAATTGCCAGTATGATTATGGCATATATAATGCTGCTTAAATATAAAATCATCCAGTTAAACAAAGCGTGAACCAGAACGCCGAGAATAATGCCGAAAACGAGGTATTTTTTTGCAAAAAACCGTTCAATGCTTTTTGCCCAGTAAAATCCGACAATACCCGATGATAATGCATGAACCAAGGTTGCTCCGATAAACCTTAAGGCGGCAAGCTGGGTTACGTCCTGGATGGACAAGGCGTAATTCGGGGCGCTTAAAACTTCTCCCAATAAGGCTATAATATTTTCAACGGTCGCAAAACCAAGCGCCGCGATAATCATAAAAAACATTGCATCAATCGGCTGATTAAAAACAGTTTTTC
>JAMDBA010000029.1 GCA_023484365.1 Patescibacteria group bacterium | reverse complement strand
AACACCTCCTTTGGTTTTGAATAGCTACAAATAGCTTACAATAATAGATTTATTTTGGCAATAACAATGGGCGTTGTTCGGAAAGTATCTCGATTACCCTGATTTTACTAGATTGTTAAAATCGGTCGTTTAGTTTTTACGGGGCGGCCAGAACAGAGCGCTCCTACTGGCTATTGACAAATTATTTTTTCCGACTATAATAATAATCAATTGAGTTTACCCTTGGGCTTTATATTACGGAAGCGCCGAGGACAGGAAACTCAACTCCCGGGCCTGACCATAATTCAAGCGCCGGAACGGGGCTCCGCATAAGGAGCCCCATTTTATTTAAATTTTTGAACTTTGGCGTTCCTGAATAGCGCCATAATAACGAATCAAAAAATAAAAGCGCTCATTTAGAGCGCTTTGTTTTTTATTGCGAAACTTCGGCCGACAGAACCCTTTCTTTGCTTATTTGTTCAGATGTTTTGGAGCCGAGCTCGTAGCTGTTTTTCCTTTCTTCCGCTTTTAGCCAAGCTGGGTCCTGGTTGAATTTCGACGCTAACACTCTCGCCCTTTCTAAATTTTCGGCAACGATAACAACCTCAGAAGGATCACTTTCAATACCCAACCAAAATATTCTCATTTTTTCTCCTTTCGAGTTTTTATTTTTTGGTTTTTTAATTTATTAGTAATTTTATTCGCTTCGCGAGAAAATTACTTCGCTCGGCATAAACATGCCTTCACCCATTTTCGCCTTGTTCGTAATTTAAAGCAGCTTGCTACATTATAATCATTATTCTATAAAAGTCAAGCGCGAGGCCTTAGGGTTTTATTATGTTATTAAAAAATAGAGAAAATTTAAGCGCGTATTTTTCAATTAGTTATATAATTTAAATATGATCCAAAGAGGAGTCGCCACGTTTGGCTTGGATTACGGCAAATGCCCGCCTTGGCTTTTTGAGCGGATGGTTAAGTTGGGCCGTCAGATGATGGCCGTTATCGCCGAAGAATACGGGCCGGAAGAATTTATAAAAAGGATAGCCGATCCGGTCTGGTTCCAGTCTTTAGGCACGGTCCTGGCTTTTGATTGGAACGCCTCCGGTCTTACGACCATTTTAACCGCCGCCTTAAAAGAAGCGGCAAGAGGCCAGGAAAAAGATTTAGGAATTTTTATCTGCGGCGGCAAGGGAAAAACATCTCTTAAAACCCCCGACGAAATTTATAACTGGGGCGAAAGATTGAGTTTGCCGGAAAGCCAGGTTAAAAATTTGGTTTATAATTCCAAAACCTCCGCTAAGGTTGACAGCGCTCTGGTTCAGGATGGCTTTCAGCTTTATCACCACAGCTTTTTCTTCTCGTTAGATAAAACCAAGCCGGGCGGCATAGGCAGCTGGGCGGTAGTTCAGCAGGGGATGAATTCTGAAAATCAGACGGCTAGGCGCTATCATTGGTATTCCAAAAAAATTACCGACCTTGTCTGCGAGCCGCACTCGGGAATTGCCAGTCAAATAAAAAACAAAACTTTAGATCTTACCGCCAAAACCAGCGAGGATGTCCGCAAATTAAGCGTTGAGATGAGCCAAGGCAATTATCAGGGCCTGATGAAAGATATTCAGATAATCAGAAAATATTCTTCCAGTGTTTCTCAGATGATTGCCTTAAAATCCGGCCAGCAGACTTTCACTTTTATGAATCTAGAAAATAAGGAATTTCGTTGGCATCCGGTTGTTGCGGAAAATTTTTCCAAGAGCCGGTATTTGGAAAAAATTCTTAAAAGGATTTCCGATGCGAAGCCGAAAAATTACGAACAGTTGCTTGGAATTGAAGGTGTCGGGCCAAAAACAATGCGCGCCCTGAGTCTCGTTTCGGAAGTTATTTATGGCGCCAAGCCTTCTTACGAAGATCCGGCGAGGTATTCTTTCGCTCACGGCGGCAAAGACGCCACCCCTTATCCGGTTGATCGGCCAACTTACGATTCCACGATTTTATTTTTTGAAAAAGTCATAAGGAGGATGCGGCTGGCCGAAGCGGAAAAGGGGCGTTTGCTTAGGAAAATAGAGGATTAAATCAGGCTTGGTCCGCTCTTGACAAGTGTCAATTTTAGTGGTATCTTTTAATTAAAGATAGCTATTTTAAAAATAAAAAAAGGAGGCGTGTTATGAAAAAAGTGATTTTCTTTTTGTTGGTTGGTTTGATGTTTGTTGTTCCGCGTCAGAGTTTTGCCGGCGATCATTCTTTTTCGGTTGGCATTGGCAGTGGAATCAATATAGATAACCCTAAGAGGGAGTATCTAAACGAAATGCTGATAGTTGACCATAAAACCGTGGTGTTGCCCACTTTTGTGTTTGTCGTTGAGCCGACGATTTACGGATTCTCTGGAAGCCAAATAGGGATTGGGGTCGGAACATTTTTCCGAAACTATTTTCCTTTGGGATACAAAGTATCGTTATTCGTTAGCTGGGGAGCTGGGGCAATGATATCCAACAAAAAACTTACCGGAGAGAGCCTGTTGTTTAATTTCACCCCGCAGGGCGGAGCCGGATTAGAAGTTGGAAACTGGACGTTTGAATGCCGTTATTGGCACGCCAGCAACGCAGGATTCAGAAATCCGAATTCCGGAGTAGACAACATAATGAGTCTTATCTCTTACAGTTTTTGAAGCAATCCCGTTCCGATTTAATCGGAGCGGGATTTTTTTATTTTAAATCAAATTTTTGGGAAGATGATTTTAAAATCTCATTCACCTGATTAGGCAGGAGATAATAAATATTTTTCGCGTCCTGATTTTTAGGCAAATAAGTATTTGTTAAAAACATAACCGTTTGGGCGGGCATAGGAATGCCGTTTACTAAAACTCCGCCCGCCTCCACCACGACATACTTTTTGGTTTGGGCAGGAAGGGCGTTGATGGAGTTGGCAATGTCGACATAATCCTGGTTGAAGGCGCCGGGGACGTTGGGGTTTTGCGCCCAGGCGATGAAGTAGGCGGTGTAAGCCTGAAAAACCAAAAGCGAAAGAAAAACTCCGACGAAAACATTAAATATCAATTTATTATTATTTACAGCGCAGAAAGGAGAGCTGATTATTTTATCGTAGAGCCACCCAG
>JAMDBA010000053.1 GCA_023484365.1 Patescibacteria group bacterium | reverse complement strand
GTCGCAGAAGAATTATTAACAGTCACAGTCACCTTGTTTGACATATAAGTTTGACCGTTTGCGTATATCGCTACAGAATAAGCAATCGATCCTGGAACTTTAGCGGTACACGTTAGAGTCCACTCTGTATTATTACCACAAGAATTATTGTTACCGAAGTCAAAGAAAAACGCTCTATTATAGTATCCAGACGGCGGGTAGCCGCTGCCGTAATAATAAGATAATCCTTGTATATTTTGCGGTACACCAGAAATCGTAAAAGTATCCCCTATGTTTGCAGAAATAGATGAGTCGCTTGTTTGGCTGCCATCTGTGCCGTAGATGTGTATGTATGGCGCCGCTTGAGTTGTGGTCGCGATAGGAGAGGCTGAGATGACAGTAACTTGAAGCGTGTTGCTTAGGTCGTATCCACCTAAACCGCTATTATAAACACCGACTTTTAAACCATAAACATAAGGAGACGAAATAACTGGCAATGACGACGGCACGATGAAAGTCATATGATTTGAGTCAACAACCGTGGGTGTTATAGAGTATTGTTGCGAATCATTGTTTCCTATAAAAACAGTGTAATTAGTAGACTGATTGAATCCGCTGCCTAAGATATAGGCGGTTTGTCCTTGGACTATTATGCCAGGATTAGTATCTACCGAGTTTACTGCGGTAATAATAATACCACTCTTAGAAGTCGTCAGAGCTAATAAGGTTACCGGGAGGCTATTACTAATACTGCCGGAAACACTCATATCTATAACGCGCAAATTGTAATTATACGATCCCGCGCCGAATACCGGAGTAATAAAAGTCATGGTATTAGAATCGTTAACCGTAGCGTTGACGCTAACCGGAGTATCTAAAAATTCAACTTTGTAGTTATGAGAAGCATCAAATCCCGTACCTTTTATGTAAGCTGTTTGTCCTTGGGTAAGATTACCAACGCCGCTGTATTCTCCTGAAACCGAACTAATTGTAATTGAATTTGAGGTTGTAGTCGTAATAATTGGCGCTGGCAGCGGTACTGGCACCGGTGAAATAATAGAATTATTGCATCCGTACAAACTATTCAATTTAGTTCTCGTTGACGGACCGACATAGCCGGTTCCGTATTGAAGACCATTAGGAGTTAAAATATCACTGCGGTATTTCTCCTGAAAACCCGAGACGGCTGAAGCCAGAGCGTCGTCGTAGGTAGATTCGGTAAAATTACCTAATCCTTCTTTATTAAGGGCTGTTTCTAAGGCCGAAACCTCAGGTCCGGTCGCGCCCATTCCGATATTAGTGTTAAAAGCATGACACCAAGAGATATTACCAGGGTTCTGAATCGGATACTCAATATTTGAAGGACCTCCGCCAATAACGGGAGTTGACGTAGACGGACTAACAATCGGAATACTGGTATTTAAACCGGAATTTTCAGGAATTTTGAGCGTCTCATTTCCCGCGGAAGGAATAGCGCCTCCTGATTGCTGCCTGAACTGATTTTGAAGCACCTGGAGCTGCTGCATCAGTATTTGAAGCTGCTGCTCCATAGCAGATATATCAGCCGCTTTAGCTGAAGCGGAATTGAAGCCGACTATAAACACAACAGACAGAATCACGAACAAACTTATATATTTTTTCATATTTTACTTATATGTATTTTTACCTATCCGCGGGTCATATTTAGCCGCCGAATAGGATTTTGGCCTTTTATAAGTAAATTATAACTCTTATTACCCCCCCGCAACAGCGAGATTGTGGATAAATGCCTCGTTTGGGAGCATCTACTTTTCTGGTATTTTATTTCTAATTCGTCACCTGAAGAATCGCCTGCCCCGTCTTTTCGTTCATTGAAATAAGACTGATTTTATAGCCAAAAACCGCTGTTGCTGTTTTGTCGTGCAGAGTAAGAGTTATCATCTGCGCCCTATTGGTTTTAGGATTAGTAACAAGAACTTCAATATTATCAGAAGCAATGGTTAAAACCTGAAATTTTAAGTTAGAAACTGCATCCGATAGCGTTTGGTCTTTAGAGAGATATATAAAAGTATTGACATGATTAACAGAGCCCGCATTTAATCCAACGTTATTGCCGCTATTTATTGTTGGCAAATTATTCCCCATTATTGATTGAATTAAATTTTCTATTGGCTCAGCTTGAGAAGGCGGCGTGATATTTTCCGGCTGGTTAAAATTAGAAAAATTTAACAGCGCTGTTGAGGTGGACACGGACAAAACCGAACCTGTCGCAATTGCCGTGTTAAGACTTGACCCTTCAACGCCAATTCTATAAGGCAAAAAGTCTTTCTTGCTTATCCAGATATCTATCGGGTTCAAAATAAGATTATTATCTAACGAATCTTTAGAGTTTTGGATATTTTTCAAATCTTCTTGGGATAGCGGCTGATTATTTTTTACAATCTGACCTATTTTGACAATTAAATCTACAAATTTATCTCTATTTAAGACGAATTGATAATGATAAAAATCCGATCCTCCGATATTTTCATCTGGCAAGGCCTGGCTAAATTCAAAAGCTCCGGAGTTCAATACGGCTTCTTTGATGCTGTTAATTTGCGCCTGCGAGATTTGAATCTGGCTGCTTGAGGCTTGCCCGAGCTGCTGATTAATTTGATCCTGAATCTGGCCCAAAGGACTATTTTTGAATTCCTGATTTATTTTTGTAAGGTCTATCTCAATCCATTTATTCTCAAATGAGGAAACGGGTAGAAAACCAAAACTTGGGATATTATTAACCATAAGATAAATTACGTTGCTTATTTTTATAAGATCTAAATTAGGAGAGAAACTCATACCCTGTGAGCTAATATTAATTAGCGGATTTAAATTTAGTTCTAATTTAATATTGTTTAAATCGGAAATGTCGGCTGTGCCGCTAGCGTTAATATTGATATTCGCGGTTTGGTTAACCGCTGGCTGTGGTTGTCCAAAAGGATTTTGAGTAACACTTTGAGTGACGACGGATTGCGCCTCTAACGAATAACTAAAAGATTTAATACCGCTAAGATTATTTAATGTCTTAGCCATAACCTCCGCCGGAGAAAGAGGTCGGAAATATATGTAATAGCCAAAAGCTGCTCCGCCAGCAATAATAACACCTGCAATAACAATTACGGCAATCAGTTTGCTATTGATTTTTTTAGAAATAGAAAAATCTTTTTGAGCGTTTTGGCTTTGTTGAATCGCGCTCCGAATATTTGAAAATTTTGACGGATCAATAGATTTAAAGGCGTCTTCAATGTCTTTTGCTTGCCAGCCGCCTGCCATAAGAGCGCCTTTAATCTGTTCGGCGTCTGCGCCGTTTTGAAGTTGGCTTTTAATATAATCAATTAATTGATTGGTAACCATTTATTTTGTCTTTTAAAATTCCGCAAACCTTTATTTAATAATAACCCGAAATCCCCCCCCCGCAACAGCGAGATTGTGGATAAGCGCCGCATTTATTTAAAACATTAAAACCTTATTTTTTATCGCCTCCTTATACAAGTACCTTACTTATACGTATTTTTTATCCACGACAACATATTTTTTGCGTCTTGAGAATAATCATCGGAACCCAAAATAACAAACATTATCGGACGCTGAACTACGCTTGCGGAAATACTAGTGCTGCTGGTATTAATATTCATGTTACTGCTAGTTGCAGTATTTATTTGAAAAGGTTCTTGGAAAACCGATATAATAGTTCCGCTTGCAGCACCATTTATCCCTACTTTACCCCCGATAAAATCTGGATTATCAGTAAAAACGTTAAAATTTTGAAGATTAGCAAACACAGAAGGACCGTAAACGCTTGAATCTGTGCTGTTGGTGGTCATTTTAAGTATAAAACTACGGTTATTATATAGATATTGCGCCAACATGAAAAGATCTTTTGCTGTTGAAACATCGCCCCAATCGCTGCCAGAAACATCAACAAAATGCGTATTCGTCATTCCTATCGCTTCAGCCTTTTGGTTCATAATTTGGACAAAACGTTCCGGTCCTAAAAAATATGAAATAGCGACAGCTGCTTCGTTAGAAGACTCTTTAAGAAGTAAATGCAAAAGATCGTATAAAGAAATACTTTCTCCTACTCTTAAGCGCGGGATGGATGTTTTGACCAGCATTTCTGGAGTGATAGTAATTTTATTCTCAATATTCACATATTCTACGGCAACAAGAGCGGTCATCAACTTGGTAATTGAAGCTATAGGAAGCTGTTGGTCGGAATTTTTCTCCGTAAAAATAAAATTACTTTTTAAATCCGCAGCCAAAAAACTTTCTGCTGATATAGAAGGACCGTATTGTTCTTGAAAATTATCTGTTTGGAAATTAGCGCTTGAAACAAGAATCGGCGTGCCAATATTAACTTGACCGTACAAACTTTTTGCGTCAGCAGTAGAAAGGCGTATACAACCACCGGAAAACTGCGAATTTACCGGAGTTCCGTCTGGATAGTACGGCCAACCATGGATTAAAAAATTACCTTCAAATACAATCCCCCAATCCATATATACATTAGCAAAACTAGAATAATCAACCGGAACTTTTTCTTCCACCTTATAAAGCCCCGCTGGCGTTTCCCACCATGATCCCGGTCTCCCCTTTGAAAGAACCTGTATTTGTTTTACCTTTACCCCGTTATTATAAAGTTGCAGCTGCATTGTTGATAAATTGATATTTATAAAAGTTATTTTTTTATTAATAAAATTTTCAAGAACCTGATTATAGAAATTAGCGTTATCAAGCGCCGGCCAGCTGCCATACGCGTAAGACGTAACCTGGGCACTGGTAGACGGAAGACTGAACTGATAGTTATAAACAGTTTTTCTAAAATTAAAAAATATCGCGGCGAAAGAAATAGAAAAAACAACAATTATTAATCCTATTATTAAAACAACCGCCCAAAATGGGATGTTTTTGTGCAATACGCCATTACGTTGGCGTTTGTTGCCAACTAAATTAAAGGCGTTTTCAATATCTTGAGATTGCCAGCCAGCCGAATTAAGCGCGCTCTTTATCTGGTCATAAGAAACTCCTCTTTTGAGCTGATTATTAATGTAATCGGCTAATTGATCAGGTGTTGCCATTTTTAAGCTCAAACTTTACCCGTGTCTGACAACCATTACGTCGCCGTCCTGGACAACATAATCTTTGCCCTCAAGGCGAAGCAGGCCTTTTTGTTTCGCCTGGCTCCAGCCGCCCAAATCCAGCAATTTCTGCCAATTAATAACTTCCGCCCTGATGAATTTATTTTCAAAATCGGTATGAATAACGCCGGCGGCCTGCGGCGCTTTAGCTCCTTTCTCAATAGTCCAGGCACGCGTTTCGTCTTCGCCGGTGGTCAAAAAACTGATTAAATTTAAAACAAAATAAGCTTTTTTGATGAGCTCGTTAACATTTTCCGTATTCGCCAAATCCATAATCAAATAATCCGCGCCCAAAGATTTGATTTTATTTTTTAATCCTTCACTTACGTCGAATTCGCTTCCGTTCAAAAGATAAATCTGCGGCTTGGCGGTTAAAAGGCCTAATTCTTTAAATAAAACCGATTCCTTGAAGTCGGCTAAAATTTCTTTTTGATTTACAACTATAATCCCCTTGTCCAAATCCGCCTTTATTTTCCGCAAAAGTTCAAAGTCTTTTACTTTTTTCTTGTCGCCGCGGGCTTCGGCCTCAAGCTTGGATAATCTTTTCTCGGCGGTTTCCAAATCTTTCAAAATTAATTCGGTGTTAATCGTTTCTATGTCGCCGATAGGATCAACTCTGTTTTCAACGTGAATTATTTCTGACGACTGAAAACAGCGCACCACCTCAACAATAGCGTCGGTTTCCCTGATATGCGACAAAAATTGATTGCCCAAACCTTCGCCTTTGTTGGCGCCTTTGACTAAGCCGGCAATATCATAAAACTTCACCACGGCGGGAATTATTTTTTTAGAATTAGAAAGCTTGGCTAGTTTTTGAAGACGCTCGTCCGGAACCGGCACCACTCCGATATTGGGGTCAATGGTAGCAAAAGGATAATTGGCGATATTTACTTCCTGCTTGGTTAAAATTTTAAAAAGAGTTGATTTGCCGACATTGGGCAAACCGACAATTCCTATGGATAAATTTGAGCTAGACATAATTTTTATTAACGGCGCTTAGCCGCCTGCATTTTTAGCGACCGGCTGTTTTTTCCGAATGCTTCGTCCCCAGTATTAAATAATTATTGCCCGTTTCTCCCCAAAATTCAAATTTAGGAGTGAAAATAGCGACTAATCAGACTGAAATAAATTCTCCGTAAAAATAATTTTTTAAAATTTGACTCGCGCCTTCATTTAAAAATAAGGATAATCCCCGTAGTTTGCTCACACGAAATATTTAAAATTTTGGCAATTTCAACAATTAAAAACACCGGTAATAAAAATTAACTGAATAAAATATCTGTTTTTTAAAATTTAAATACGATGAGTCAGCTCTATTGCGATTTCTTCCACTCGTCTATTCCGCCCTCAAGATGTTCAATATCATACCCCTTCTTTTGAAGTTCTCTGGCAACTATTTCGCATCGGCCGCCGGTTTTACAAACCGTTATGATCTTCTGATTTTTTGGCAGATTGCCTTTCATTGCTTCAACAAAAACCCTGCCCATCGGCATATTTTCCGCTCCCTCTATTTTGTCTCCCTGTTCATACTCATCTTTTTCTCTGACGTCTAAAATCCTTACTTTTTCGCCTTTTTTTAATTTTTCTTTTAATTCGCTTGCTTTCATTTTTAAAATAAATTTATAACCGACCTTTATTTGATTATACCACCCTTCATCCGTTATAATTTTAAATATGTTTTTTAACGATAAAGAAAATATGAACCTGCCGGATATGGAAGAAAAAATTCTGCAATTCTGGAAAGAAAATAAAATTTTTGAAAAATCGCTCGGGCGCGGAAAAACTCGGGGCGGGCGCGGAAAAGCGCGAAAAGATTATGTTTTTTACGACGGGCCGCCTTTCGCCACCGGTCTGCCGCATTACGGCCATATTTTGGCAAGCGTTATTAAAGACGTAATCCCCCGCTATAAAACAATGCAGGGGTTCAGCGTGCCGCGCAAATGGGGCTGGGATTGCCACGGACTGCCGATTGAAAACGAAATTGAAAAAGAACTCGGCTTAAAAACAAAAAAAGACATTGAAAAAATAGGCATTAAGAATTTCAATGAAGCCGCGCGCAAACGGGTGCTTTCCTACACTTCAGACTGGAGCAAAATTATTCCCCGCATCGGCCGCTGGGTGGATATGGATAATCCTTACAAAACGATGGACCCGACTTACACTGAATCGGTTTTTTGGATTTTCAAAAATCTTTACGATAAAAATTTAATTTACGAAGGATATAAGGCGATGCACCTTTGCCCCCGCTGCGGCACGACTTTGTCAAATTTTGAAGTGGCGCAGGGATATAAAGACATTGAAGATATTTCCGTAACGGCGAAGTTTGAACTGGAAGAAAAGCCGAAAACCTACGTTTTAGCCTGGACGACGACGCCCTGGACTCTGCCTGGCAACGTGGCGCTGGCGGTAAATAAAAATATTGAATACTTAAAATTTTGCTCTAAAAATTATCCCGGCCTGGAAGACGCCTGCTATATCACCTCTGTAAAAAATTATCAGGTTTTAGCGGCGGAAATTGAAAAAGAATTATTCAAAAACCCCGAGGCTAAATTGGAAATAACCGGCCATTTAACCGGTTCTGATTTGACTGGCAAAAAATATAAGCCGATTTTTCCTTACTATGCGAAAAAATACACGGAACAAAAACAGAAAGCCACGAAGAAATTTCCGCGTCAGTCCGCGTTAAGTCAGCGTGAGTCCGCGAATTGGGAAAATGGCTGGAAAATCTACGCCGCCGATTTCGTCAGCGCCGAGGAAGGAACGGGCATCGTCCATATCGCGCCGGCGTTTGGCGAAGACGACTATAATTTATCGCTTAAATACGATCTGCCTTTTGTTCAGCACGTTTCGGTTGACGGCAGGTTTAAGCCCGAAGTCGCCGATTTTGCCGGACTTTCCGTCAAACCGAAAGGAAACCCGCAGGAAACAGACCGGCTGGTTATTGATTATCTTAAAAAGCAAAATAAAGTTTTCGCCGAAAGAAAAATCGCCCATCCTTATCCCCACTGTTGGCGCTGCGAGACGCCGTTATTAAATTACGCCGCCTCGTCCTGGTTTGTTAAAGCGACGGCCTTAAAAAAACAGCTTCTTGCCAACAATGAAAAAATCAATTGGGTCCCGGAGTATATTAAAGAAGGCCGCTTCGGCAAATGGCTGGAAGAAGTCCGCGACTGGGCGATTTCCCGAAGCCGTTTTTGGGGCGCGCCGATACCGGTCTGGCGATGTTTAAAATGCGGCAAGATTATTGTCGTTGGCTCTCTGGAAGATATTAAAAAGAACACTAAAAAATCCGGAAATGATTATTTGGCGATGCACCACGGAGAAGCGGAAAGCAATGCTTTTAATTTTATCAGCTCTAAATACGGCAACGATGTCCATTTAACCGAAAAAGGCAAAAGACAAATTAAGGCGTCGGCGAAAAAATTAAAAAATATTGATTTAATTTTTTCTTCCGATTTTAAACGTTGCCGCGAAACAGCTGAAATCACCGCTGAAACCGTCGGTTATCCTAAAGATAAAATTATTTACGACAAGCGGCTCCGCGAAGTAAACGTCGGCATTTTTGAAGGAAAAACTCCGGAGGAATATCACAATTATTTTTCCTCTTACGAAGAGAAGTTTTACAAAACGCCGCCCGAAGGAGAAAATCTTACCGAGTTAAAAAGCCGCGTTTCGGAATTTTTATACGAAATTGATAAAAAATATAAAGACAAAAAAATATTAA
Source organism: Patescibacteria group bacterium (assembly GCA_023484365.1). The sequence goes on along the minus strand of JAMDBA010000053.1, from coordinate 7,458 downwards.
TCGTTTCTCACGAATACACGACTTGGATGCTTTTTGCCGGCGCCGGCGGAGCCGATCCTAAGGGAGCCATTATGCTTTACGGAAATAAGCCGGAATTTTTAAACCCGGGCGGAATTAAAAAACTTGATTTTACTCCCCTGCCGCATAACGACAATTTTGAGCTTGATTTCCACCGGCCATACATTGACGCCGTAAAATTCTCCTGCAAATGCGGCGACGAAGCGGAAAGGGTGCCCGATGTTTTTGACTGCTGGTTTGAATCCGGCTCTATGCCCTACGGTCAGGCGCATTATCCGTTTGAAAATAAGGAATGGTTTAATAAAAATTTCCCCGCCGAGTTTATTGCCGAAGGACTGGATCAGACCCGCGGCTGGTTTTACAACCTTTTGGTTTTATCAACCGCTCTGTTTAATAAACCGGCTTATAAAAACGTCATTGTCAACGGTATTATTTTGGCGGAAAACGGCCAAAAGATGAGCAAACGGCTGAAAAATTATCCCGACCCGATGGAGATTGTTAAAAAATACGGCGCCGACGCTTTAAGGATTTACCTTTTATCCGCGCCGGTAGTCAGGGGCGAAAATCTTAATTTTTCCGAAAAAGATGTTGATGAGATTTATAAAAAGATAATTATGCGGCTCTGGAATTCTTATGTTTTTTATAATTTATACGCGCCCGAACGTCCGCGTCCGTCCGCTTTAAACTCGCGCCGCTCAACGCACGTATTGGATAAATGGATTTTAGCCAGACTGGAAGAATTAAAAGCCGAAGTTTCAATTTGGCTGGATAAATATGAATTAGATAAAGCCAGCCGGCCAATCGGCGAATTTATTGAAGATTTATCAACCTGGTATATCAGGCGCTCGCGGGAACGGTTCAAGAGCGAAAACAAAGAAGATAAGGATAGCGCCATTCTTACCACAAAATTAGTTTTGTCCGAATTTTCCAAAATTATGGCGCCTTTTGCGCCCTTTATATCTGAGGCTCTTTACAAGAGCCTCCGCGGAAAACCGCTGAAGCGAACGCAGAATAACGCAGAAAACAATATATCCGTCCATTTGGAAAACTGGCCAAAAGCCGATAAAAAATTAATTAATAAAAAACTAATTGAATTGATGAAAGAAGTCAGGAAAATTTCTTCTTTGGCGCTTGAAGCGCGCCAAAAAAATAATGCGAAAGTCCGCCAGCCACTGGCAACGCTAAAAATAAAAAGCGGCGGCTTAAAAGAAGAAAGTGAGCTTCTTGATTTAATAAAAGATGAAGTCAATGTGAAAAATATTGTTTTTGACGGAAAAATAAAAGATGAGATTGAATTGGATTTCACTATAACCGCCGAACTCAAAGCCGAAGGAACTTTAAGAGAAGTTATAAGATCAGTCCAGGATTTACGCAAAGAAGCTAAGCTGCTCCCGAAAGATAAAATTTATTTATATCTGGAAGCGCCGGAAGAAATAGCAGTGGCAGTCTCCGGCCACCTCAGCGAATTCCAGTCAAAAACCGGATCTGAAAAGGTTGACTTCAAGCGGAATGAAAAATTCAGCGCGGAAAAGGAAACTAAAATCGGCGGGGAAAATATCTGGATTGGAATAAGAAAAACATCATAAACTAAAAACGTCATTCCTTTTTAACTGACATTTCCGGACATAACGGATAAAAATTATTTATTTAAAAAATATGTGGAAAGAACCGGGTTTTTTACAACTTATTTATTTTAGAATTTTACGCAGCGTATCAGCCGGCATGCTTATCGTGGTTTTTCCTTATTTTATACTTAAAAATTTCAGTCATCCTTCGTTAACGCTCGGCCTTTTATACACCGCAGGCACAATCACCACCGCTTTCGCCGGAGCGCTATTCGGAATATTATTTGATAAACACCCGAATAAAATGCTTGTAATTGCAGTTAATGGATTATTGATTCTAGGATTATTGGCGCTGGTTTTAGGAGATAAATCCCTGCCCTTTGTTTTTATTGCCAGCGCTTTGGGCGGATTTTCAGCGACCGGTTCAATCGCCGGCGGCGGAGTAGGCGGCGTGGCCGCCCCGATACAAAACGCTGTTGCGGCACGGCTGATTCCGGAGAATGAACGCACTAATGCTTATACCGTCTTAATGTTTATAGGAGGAATCGCTTCTATTGTCGGCATTGCGGTTGCCGGGATATTAAAAGCGGAAACTAATTTTGAAATCGCCGCAGTGCTAGCCATAATCTCCATTATCCCTCTGTTATTTCTGCCTAAAAAATCTTTCCGAGTGATTGCTAAAACAACCCAAGACGGCCGCGGACAAGCTCTGCGCAACTTTTCCATCACCGGCCTTTTAAACGGATTGGCGCAAGGATTAATAATTCCTTTCCTTATCCCATTTTTCTTCCTCGTCTATCACGTTTCAAGCGCTCAGATGTCAATCTATGCCTCCGTAAGCGGAATTTTGGCGATTTTGGCGATACTTTCCGCCCCCTGGCTTGATAAGAATTTCGGTCTGGTTAAAAGCATGATTTTAACCCGCGGAATAGGAATCTTCGCTATAATCGCCCTGCCTTTAGTCCGCTACTTTCCTTTAGCGATATTCATTTATTTGATTACTCCGGCGTTAAGAGTAATGGCTTTACCCGTCCAGCAAAGAGCTATCACAAGTATTGCCGGTGAAGGAGACACGGCAACGGTCTTAGGATTCAATCAAAGCACGAGACTGCTTGCCGCTTCCGGCGGGAGCGCTATTGCCGGGCTTCTCTTTGAGCAATCTCTTATCGCTATCCCCTTTTACGGATACGCTGTCGTCGCTGGGTATAATCTTTATCTGTATAAAAAGTTTTTTGGCAAAAAAAGAGGAGATGAGATTAAAATTAAAAACTAATAGAAATAGCGGCGGCGATTTCCGGCCACCTCAGCGAATTCCAGTCAAAAACCGGTTCGAAGAAAGTTGAATTCAAGCGAAGTGAGTATATAATCCATAAATATGAGTCTAACATCTTTTTTAGCAGACAAAGAAGTTCGGGATAAATTTGCCGAGCAATTTCCGCTCCCAGAATTCGATTTAAAAGGTGAAATTTTGGCTCCGCCGCTAACAGACCATTATCTTCTAATAGGAACAGCATTTGATTATTTAATGCGTTTTTATTTAAAATTCCTTAATCCGAACGCTATCACCCAAACTTGGATCGCCGAAAATGCTGTTAGTATGATTCCATCTGTTTTTCCAGACAGTGATATTGGTAAGGCCTACTACCAACGCAATGACGTCTGGCAACCCTCAGGTTTTACTTCGAAGAATATTAATATGCCGATTTGCCTAGCTATTGATATCGACAAATCAACCGAATACGTTGAGAGAATCGTTAATGGAAAAGTAGAAGTTGCAATCGGAGGCTTCGAAGAAATTCAAAAAATAGCTAAAGAAATTATTCAACAAGCAAAAGAAAACTACTTATTATTTTTAAAAGCTGGGAAAATAAATAACAATATAATAAAATCTGCGCTGTTGCTTGCCCAGCTAGATCCCATTTACAGAGCGGCTTATATAGATAAAAATATTGGGAAGATAGACTCAAAAGATGTTGATGATCTAAAAAGATTAATATCTATTATTAATCCGAAAGATTTTAAGGCACTTAAATATTGTTTACTGAATCCTACGTTTGGTAAGGCCTCTGCGTCAATCGGGGGTGCTGACGCTGATATTTGTATTGACGATAAATTAATTGACATTAAAACAACGAAATTTTTAAAATTAGATAGAAAATTTTTTAACCAAATTATTGGATACTATATTTTATCTAAAATTGGTAATATAAATGGTTTGCCCCATAAATCTGAAATTACAGATTTGGGTATTTATTTTTCAAGATACGGAAAACTATCCACGTTCAAGGTTGCCAATATAATTGATATTAAAAAATTGCCGAATTTTATAAAATGGTTTAATAAAAAAGTTAGAGAATTAGACTAACTCCGATTTTTTCTTTGACTTCCAGGATTTTTGCCGAGGCAACTTTGCTCGCTTCTTTTGAGCCGGAAATAATAAGTTTTTTGAGCTGGTCGGGATTTTTGATAAATTTCGCTTTTTTGTTGCGATAATCGGCAAAATAATCAGAAATAACGCTGGCTAACTTTTCTTTAAAAAAAGAATAGTTTTTGCCCTTAAATTTTGTCTCAACATTATTTATTATTATATTTTTAGTCTTTATTTCAACTCTTCCCGAGGAGACGCCCGAAAGTGAAGAATAAATATCTATAAGATTTGTTATCGCCGGTTTTTTATCTGGATCATATTTTATTTTTGATCCCGAATCAGTAACTGCCCTTTTTATTTTTTCTTTTATCTCTTCCGGCGAATCATCCAAAAACAGGCAGGAGGCAGGGTCGGATTTGGACATTTTCTTTCGAGGGTCGCTTAAACTCATTAAACGCGAAACTGGAGCTAAAATACATCCCGGCTTAGTAAAGGTTTCCCCAAATCGCGAATTGAATTTTTGAGCCAAAGTTCTGGTTAATTCCAAATGCTGAAGTTGATCGTCCCCCACCGGTACGAATTTAGCGCTGTAAAGTAAAATGTCCGCCGCCATTAAAACCGGATAATCAAAAAGTCCGACGTTTAAATTTTTTTCCTGCTTTTCGGACTTGTCTTTAAATTGGGTCATTCTTTGAAGTTCCCCCATCGGCGTTATCGTATTTAAAATCCAAGCCAGCTCGGCATGAGCCGGAATTTGAGATTGTAAAAATATAACCGACTTTTTCGGGTCTAAACCAGCGGCTAAATAATCGGCCATTAAGTTTAAAATCTGCTCCTGCTTTCCTTTAGGATTAAAATTTTCCGTTAGCGAGTGAAGATCGGCAATAAAAAAGTAGCATTGGTATTTGCCGGAATTTTGAAGTTCAACAAAATTTTTTAAAGCCCCTAAATAATTTCCCAAATGAAGCCGGCCGCTAGGCTGGATACCGGAAACCAAGACGGGTTTTTTAAGATTTTTGCTTTTAGCCTCCATTGTTTAATTATATCAAAGCTAAATTATTTCCCTATCCCTAACCGCTATACTTCAAATCATAAATTCTGTTTTAGACTTCAATAACAACAGGTAAAATCATAGGCCGGCGCTTGGTTTTGGTAAAAAGCATCTGACCAACCTGATCTCTGACTAAAGTTTTTAGATAATCAACATCAGGAGACTGATAAGTAGGCATCCTGGAAATTATTCCTTTAAGCTGATTGCGGACGTCTTCAAGGATTTTTTGATTTTCTTTAAGATAAATAAAACCGCGGGAAATTATATCAGGGCTCTTTACCAACCTCCCCTTGTCTTTGGAAAGGGTTAAAATAATCACAACCATTCCTTCCTGCGCCAAAACGCGCCGGTCCCTTAAAACAACCTCCTCAACATCGCCGACTCCCAATCCGTCAACCATAACATAGAACGCCGGAACGGTTTCTTTGGAGACAATTATTTTATCTTTGGTTATCTCGGCTATTTTACCGTTGTCTAATAAGATGGCGTTTTCTTTGGGAATACCGGCTTCCAGAGCGTTTTGAGCGTTAACGGAACGCATATAGTAATAGCCGTGGATAGGAACAACGAATTTCGGCTTAACCAACTTCATTGTCAGTTTGAGATCTTCTTTTAAAGCATGGCCGCTGGCGTGAATGTCTATTATTTTAGAGTGATAGATTATCGCCCCCTGCCGCGCCAAATTATCTTTAAGTCCCTGAACGCTCCTTTCGTTGCCCGGAACAATAGACGAAGAGAATATAACCGTATCGCCGGGCTTTATATGGACAAACCGATGCTCTCCGTTAACTATCCGCATTAAACTGGCGTTTGATTCGCCTTGCGCGCCCGTGGTTAAAATCATAATTTTATCGTCTTTATGGCGATGAATTTCTTCAAGCGGAATAATAAGGTCGCTCTTAACTTTAAGATAGCCAAGCCGCTGGGCTATTTGGACGTTTGATTTCATTGAATAACCGCTTATAGCGACTTTGCGCCCTAATTTATCGGCAATTTTTAAAATAGTGTCTATTCTGTCTAACAACGAAGAAAACGCGGCAACAATAATCCGTCCTTTCGCTTCTTTAAATAAATCTTCAAGATTTTTTTCAACCGTTTTTTCCGACATTGAATGGCCGGGCAATTCGGCGTTCGTGCTGTCTATCATCAGCGCCAATATTCCCTGCTTTCCGACTTCTTCAAACTCATTAAGACGCAAAGGATTGCCGTCAACGTCGTATTCAACCCGAAAGTCTATAAAATTAGCGATGTTGCCGACAGGAGTCCTTAAAAGCACACCCGTGGCATCCGGAATCGTGTGAGGAATACCGAAAAAGTCCGCTTCAAAATAATTAGAAATTTTTATTTTGTCGTGGTTTTTGACAACGGTAATATTCAGCTTCGGCTGGTTGGGAAAATCTTCCTGACGCTTTAAAACTATTTCTTTGGTTAAAGCGGTGGCGTAAATCGGCGGATTACCGAGTTTGCCTATTAAATAAGGCAAAGCGCCGATGTGGTCGTAGTGGGCGTGACTTAAAATAATGCCACGGATATTGGCTTTTCTCGGCTCAAGATAAGCAATGTTGGGAATTATGAAATCTATTCCGGGCGTTTCTTCTTCGGGAAACTGCAAGCCGACGTCAATTATGACGATTTCGTTCTTGTATTCAAAGAACATCATATTGCGGCCTATTTCTTCAAGACCGCCTAAAGGGACAAACCTTAATTTTGGTTCCGTATCCGGAGCCCGGTGAGTAGAAACAACCGCGGACTTATGAATATCATTTTCTTCGGCTGACCGACTATGAAATCTTTGCGCTCCAGAAAACGACGACCTTCCCTGCTCCCTTCTGGGAGCGGAACGGCTATATCTCCGCTGACCGGCGCCCGCGGCTCCGCGAGAGGAAGAATGACTGATTTTTGTTTTGTTTTGATTAATCATTTTTTTATTTTTTTAACTTATTGCCATGACAAAGCAATTGTGCTGAGGGGAAGATTCGCCTGCGGCTTAAAATTTTTCCGCCGATAAATTTTAGCCTAGGTACCGACTCGTTCCGATTTTTTGGTAAAAATCGGAACTCCGTCGCTTAAATCTTTTTTAATAATTTTTGACATTAAATTTCTTATTCATATTTTTCTAATTATTAACCATTTTATTATGATGATAAATAACGATTTAAGCTCCCATGACCTTGCGCTCGCCCACCCACCTATGCCCCCTTTTTGGTGCCCTCCAGAGGATTTGAACCTCCACGGGATTACTCCCACAGGCTCCTGAAGCCTGCGCGTCTGCCAATTTCGCCAGGAGGGCATAGGTGGGTGGGCGAATCCTGCCAACTTGCCCCGTAACAAGCTTTGCTCTGCTGCGGGGTTCCGCCACCCCAGCATATAACAGAAATGGGGCTGTTGTTTTAAAATTTATTTTTTCATTAACTTTTTCAAATTTTCAATTATTTCAGTTTTATATGGATCAACTT
>JAMDBA010000030.1 GCA_023484365.1 Patescibacteria group bacterium | reverse complement strand
ACACGACGCTCTTCCGATCTCCCCTTCTTCTCTTACCATGCCGATAGCCTCATTAAAAGCAATGTTGTTAAAGAAATTGGCTATCACATTTTCCATATCCCCGATACTTACGCCGAGATCAAGCTTCAGACCCATCCTTCCGATTACGCCTTCAAGTTTTTTCCTGTAAATCTTTGCTTCTACGGCAACGCGCGCGGCGCCAAAGTACGGCTGAGGATTTTCCATTCTTTTCTCAACATTAAACGGATAACCTCTCCTGGGATCGCCTCTTAATACGCGGTCTTTCTCGTCTTGTTTCTGCGCCAGTATTGCATCCTTTAAGGCCAAATCTTCTTTCCTCTGCTTCTCAACCAGTTTGTTTTCGTACTGGAAAGCAAGAAGAACCACCCCAATCGCCAAAAATACAAACGCCGAAATCATTAGTATCACATCAACCATATTTCCTCCGTTTGAGTTTACGGTTAGCCATAAACTCGGTTTTAATTTGCTGATGTCAGCATAAAAAATCGGCTGACCATTGTCAAGAAAAATATTACCCAAAATATCATCTCGACAGCGCTTTTAAAATGACAATAAAAGTATAGCGAGAAAAAATTTGAGCGATAAAAAATCCGCTCGTTGATGAGCGGATGAATATTTTATCTTATTTTCCTTTTATAAAAGTTAAGGAATCCTGCTGTATGGCTATTTTTTTGTTATTCACCCAATAAAAATCTTTTAATCTTTTCCTCTGAATTATCATTAACAAAATTAATATATATCACTTCTCCATTTTTATTAACATAAGATTTTGAGGAATTAATTAAGCAAATAGTAATATTGTTTTCCTTACATTTTTTTAATACTTCCTTAAACCATTCCTTCTCTTCTGCTAACGTTAAAATTCTTTTTAAATCATCAATACTATCATCAATACTGAAATTATCTAAAGAATAGTTTAATAATACCATTATATTTAATTTACTTAATTTTTTTACCAATTCTTCTATCTCTCTTCTTTTATTTTTTGTCTCTATCACGCTATCTAGTACGCTTTTTCTTTTTTCTTCCATTTTTGCCTCCCTATTTAAATTTTAATTAACCACTCATTAGTATAGCCAATTTTAAAAAATAAATCAACAAAATTCTGCGATGACGTTATTTTTTATTTTTTGACACCGACAAAAAATTATTTTATATTTCTAACAATGATAGAAACATTTAGCAACTCATTCGGGATGCAGCTTCCCATCTCCAAAATAATTGAGGAGATAAAAAGTTTTATGAAAGAAGACAGGGAGCGGCAATACAAAATAATCGTCGGCACCGATTCGGAAAGGACGCCCCAAAACAGCGCCGATTTCGTGACGGCTCTGGTCGTTTACCGCGTCGGAAACGGCGGCCGGTATTTCTGGAGGCGGCAAAAAATCGGCAATATTTATAATCTCCACGACCGGATAATCCGCGAGGTGCTGATTTCGCTAGATGCCGCCAAGAAATTATTGACCGAGCTCCAAAAAAATAAAATATCAAATTACGATTTTGAAATCCACGCCGACGTCGGCGAGAAAGGCGAAACCAAGAAACTCATCCAGGAAGTCGTCGGGATAATCCGGGCGAACAACTTTGAAGTTAAAACCAAGCCGGAAAGCTACGCGGCTTCAAATGTCGCCGACCGGCACGTTTAATAAAATTATGGCTGACACTTTAGTGGTTGACATAGAAACTCAAAACTTTTTCACAGACCCAGCGGTAGGGCGCGATAATTTTGCCGCGCTTAAAATTTCCGTCATCGGCGTTTATTCTTATCTGCAGGATAAATTTTTCGCTTTTGAAGAAAACGAGATTGAAAAAGCCGCCGAACTTTTCAGCAACGCAGAATTAGTCGTTGGTTTTTCTATAAACCGTTATGACGTCCCCGTGCTTCATAATTATTTCCAAAAACTCCCCGAAGGGAAAAAAGTTGATCTCTGGAAAAAAGAACGGCTGGATATTTTAGATGAAATTGAAATTGCCGTCGGTCACCGCGTCAAGCTTGATTCTCTCGCCCACGCTAACTTAGGAACAGGAAAAACAGGCGAAGGCTCTCACGCTATTGAGCTTTATAAAAACGGCGAGATGGAAAAATTAAAAAGCTACTGCCTGAACGATGTTTTGATAACCCGCGATATTTACAACCTCGGCAAGCAAAATAATTTTCTTTTAGTGCCTCAACGCGGCAAAGAAGACGTAAAAAAAGTAAGCTTTAATTGGCAGAGAAGGTTATTCCCGATATAGGCCAAAAATAAAATACAGATTTATGATTTAGGATTTAAGAATTAAGATAAAATTACTCATAAATCATAAATCGTAATTCATAAATCATTGTTTAGTTTTACCTCTTTCATTAAGAGATTTATACTAACAGTATGGAACGCATTTATCTTGATTATGCCGCGTCAACGCCGGTTCATCCTGACGTTTTAAAAGTAATGGAGCCATACTTTTCGCAAAAATTCGGCAACCCCGGCTCACTTCATTACTTCGGACAAGAAGCGCTAAAAGGCGTGGATGAAGCCCGTGATACGATATCCAATATTATCGGCGCCGAATCCCACCAGATATTTTTTACCGGCAGCGCCACCGAAGCTAATAATTGGGCGCTGCGCGGAACGCTTAAAAAATTCTTAGAAAATCATCCCGCGACAAACAAGAAACCAAAAATAATCGTCTCGGCGTTTGAGCACGAATCAATTTTAGAAACAGCCGCCGATCTTAAAAAAAACGGCGCCGAGGTAGAAATATTAAAAATAAAAAAAGACGGATTCGTTGATCTGGCGCATCTCAAATCTATTTTAGATAAGCAGACGATTTTAATTTCGGTAATGTATGTCAACAACGAAATTGGCTCTATCCAGCCAATAAAAAAGATTTCTGAGATAATTAAAAATTTCAAAAAAAGCAGCGGCGCTCATTACCCGCTTTTTCACACTGACGCCGTCCAGGCGTTCCAATTTTTAGACTGCAATGCCGAAAAATTAGGAGTTGATTTAATGAGTTTTTCCGGCCAAAAAATTTACGGGCCAAAAGGAATCGGTTGCCTTTACGTCAAAAATCGCGCTCTTATCGCTCCTTTTGTGACCGGCGGATCGCAGGAAATGGGACTTCGCGGCGGGACGCTTAATGTTCCGGCTATTGCCGGCTTTTGCAAAGCGGCCGAGCTTA
>JAMDBA010000034.1 GCA_023484365.1 Patescibacteria group bacterium | reverse complement strand
GCAACTGGTCTAAGAATTTCCCAGCGGCGCCGCAAAACGGCCGGCCGGTTAAGGCTTCGTTTTTTCCCGGCGCTTCGCCAATTATCATTATTTTGGCGTTATGATTACCTTCGCCGATGACAGGATGAAATTTATTTTTAGTCCGGTAAACGTAAAGAGGCGATTTTTTTAAATCAAAAATTTCGTCTCTGATTTTTTTTAATTCGCCCTCTTTTTCTTCTTTTGTCATTATAATTATAAATTCGCAGGCAATTTTATTACTTGGGCCTTTTGGCTGGGAAGAAAATCGCTTGATGATTGATTAAGAATTAGTGTTATGGTTTTTATTACGAACACATTCCCCAGCCGCAGGTGGGGCATTCTTTACAGCCTTCGTGTTTAACAAGCGGCGTTCCATCATTGGGGCACTTTTCAACTTCTTTGTCGGTTTCGCCGTTTTCGCCGGTAGCCGGAGAAAGGTTAAGCGACACCGCTTTTTCCCTGAAACCAGCCTCTTCGTAAACGGCAAGACCTTTTGCTTTTTCGTCTTTAATCGGGGTAATTTTTAATTTTTCAGATTTCGTTCCGCCGGGCACCAGGACTTGGTCTCTGATTGAGGTGTCCCTAAAAACAGTGACGTCTTTGCAGCCGAGTTCGTGAGCGAGACGATAAACTTTTTCAACTTCTTTGGGGGTTGCGTCTGCGGGGAAATTATTAGTTTTAGAAACTGAAGAGTCGGTCCATTTTTGGACGGCCGCCAAAGCGCGGATATGATCTTCGGGGGAGATGTCCAGCGCTGTTAAGAATATTTTCTTTAGTTTTTCGGATATATAAGGAATTTTTTGGATGCTTCCACTCAGAGCGGTGGCGTTTTTTAGCAATGCTTCATCCATTAATCCTTCTTTTTGCATCCGATGCTCAAAAGCGGAATCAACATAATAAAATTTGCCAACAGCGACATTTTTTTCAAAGACCAAGCTATAAACAGGTTCCATTCCCGAAGAGCAGCCGGCAATCATTGAAAGCGATCCGGTCGGCGCCACAACGGTGGTGTAGGCGTTCCTTATGCCGCCTTTAGCTTTTTTGGCAGCGGCTTTCCAGTCAAAATTCCACGATGATTTATCTTGGAAACCGCTAAAAGGCATTTTTCCTTCGGCGTAAAAAGATTTTTCAAAATAAAGGAAAGGTCCTCTTTCTTTGGCGATATTTATTGAAACAATTTTGGAATAGTAATTTACGAATTCCATTATTTTTTCAATCATCGCCAAACCGTTTTTGGAACTATAAGGAATTTCCAAATCGTAAAGCAAATCTCCTAAACCCATTATGCCCAATCCGATTTTCCGGGTATTCAGAGTCATTTCTTCAATTGATTTTAAAGGATATTTATTTATATCAACGACGTTGTCTAGGAACCGGGAGGCCGTAATAATGGTGTTTTTTAATTCTTCCCAATCAATAACGTTTTTACCGCGGCCATTTTCTTTGATAAAGTTCCAGAGATTTATTGAGCCTAGATTGCAGGATTCATACGGATAAAGCAAAACTTCGCCGCAGGGATTAGTGGTTTGTATTGGTCCGAGCGATTTAAAAAACGGATTAAATTCGTTTATTTTATCATCAAAAATCACGCCCGGTTCCGCTGATTCCCAAGCTGAATAAACAATCGCGTCAAAAAGTTTTTGCGGGTTTATTTCGCGGATTATTTTGCCGTTGCGCGGATTAATTAACGGGTAAGGTTTGTTCTTTTTTAAGTAATCCCAAAAATCGCGTGTCAAAAAAACGGAAATGTTAAAATTTCTTAAAGCTCCGTTTCCTTTTTTGGCGGTAATGAATTCTTCAATGTCCGGATGATTGGAATTTAAAATTCCCATATTGGCGCCGCGTCTTATGCCGCCTTGTTTTATGGTGTCGGTCATATTATCAAAAAGCTTCATAAAGCTTAATGGTCCGGAAGCGACTCCGCTGGTGCTCCTGACATAGTCGCCGGCCGGCCGGAGTTTGGAGAAATTATAGCCGACGCCGCCTCCCGCCTGGAAAATCAAGGCTGCGTTTTTAAGCGAAGACATAATAGATTCCATTGAATCTTCAATATCCAGGACAAAGCAGGCGCTGCCCAACCCAAGCACATTGCCGAAGTTAGCGATGGCCGGCGTGTTTGGGAAAAATTTTCGGCTAGCCATCAAATTATAATAAGAAGTTATTTCTTCCGCGTATTTATCAAAATAACCCTTCTTTAAAAGATCTAAGAATTTTTCCCAAGAAACGGTTGTTTGTCCCCGCTCCTGAAATCTCTTAAACAGGCGCTCCAGTCCCTCAAGATGGTATTTATTAAGTTCGTAAGGGCCGATTTTCAATCCGGTCCGGATATTTTCAAAATATTTTTTAAGAGGAATATTTTTTACTTTGGTTGTCGGCTTATTTTTTTTAGTTGGGTGTTTTTTAAAAATTTTTAAATCGTAAAGCAGGGAGGGCAAAGCAGCGTGGATGGCCACCCGCGTGAAGAGCTCTTTGGGGGATTCTATAATTTCGCCTTTTTCATTTTTTTTCAAATAACGGGCGGCTAAAACGCGTAGGGCGTTTAAATCAAATTTTTTATCAACTTCATCTATTTCTTTTTTGTTTAAAATCTGTTCTTTCTCGCGGCGGATTTCGGCGCGATGTTCGCGGTATAGGATATAAGTTTTGGCAATTTTTGATTCATTTTTTTCTACTAAAACTTTTTCAACCAAATCCTGGATGAGTTCAATATCGGGAACTTGGCGGGGTTTTAATTTTTTCGTCAGACGGATTAAAACTTCATGAGTTAAATTTTTCGCCAGGCGGTGTTCCGGTTTTCCGCTTGCCTCGGCGGCCTTATAAATGGCATTTTCTATTTTTATTTCGTCAAACAAAACTATTTTTTCGTCTCTTTTCTTAACAAAATTTATTTTCATCTTAAATTTTTTTAATTATTTCTATTAAACTAATAATAAAAAATTTTTACAGAAATAAAAAGAAGTTATGCTCGTCCATACTGATCTATTGGATATATTTCTCCTTTGGGGTGTATTTGCAATAAATTACCCGATAAAGAGTATTGTATGTTATGGACGAGTACATATAATGTCCAGGTTCAGATAGATATCCGACACCCTAAGCTTGTAAGGTAATAACGTCTTTAGTTGGCAGCCGACTAGTCTGCCGCTTCTCCAAATATTGATTTGGTGTCAGATAATCCAATGCCTGATGGG
>JAMDBA010000014.1 GCA_023484365.1 Patescibacteria group bacterium | reverse complement strand
GCTTCGCGGGCATCTTCCTGAAATTTAATCGCCTTGCTCATGAAATTATTTCGCTCGTAATAAATAAATACCTTCGGCCTTTATTTCTTTCTCGCTTAAAATTTTTATTTGATTAGTCATTGTTTAATTGATTAAAAAATAATTTTTTACGACTTATTCCAAAATTGCCAGAATATCATCTTCTTCTCCGACTAAATATTTTTTGCCGTCTATTTCTATTTCATCCGGTCCATATTTTTTAAATAAAACGGCATCGCCGATTTTTACCGACATGGGCAAAACTTTGCCTTCGGGAGAAACTTTGCCGGGCCCGGCGGCAGCCACTCTGCCTTTAATAGGCTTTTCTTTTTCGGCAGTATCCGGGATTAATATTCCCGACCTTGTTTTTTGCTCCTCTTCCAGGGGCTCTAAAAAAATATGATTTGATAATGGATTAATTTTCATTATTTTTTTTGAATTTATTTATTGGCGGACTCGACTATAGATTGCCAATTTAGTTAAAATTATATTTTTAATTTCAGAGATGTCAATAATTTGACCGGCTGGAAGGAATAATTGAGTCCTTGTGTTTTCTTTGGCTTTACCTCAAATATTGAGCTATATTTTTTATTTGTTCGTCGTAGTTTTTAGCGAATATTATCCGGCCTGTTTTTGGATCGCCGATGTAATACCAATAAGGCGAAGACTGAGGAGAAAGCGCGGCAAGAATTGAAGAAGTCCCCGGATTGGAAATTGGTCCCGGGGGCAGGCCGTAATTTACGTAAGTATTATAAGGAGAATTTATTTTTAAGTCCGCTTTAGTTAAGGGTTCGCATTGGTTGTATGGTATTTTAGCGACAAGTTCTTTGGCATAACAAACAGTTGCGTCCAGCTGAAGCCTCATTCCTTCTTTGATTCTCTTCTCCAAAATGCCCGCAATTATCTGCTGATCGGTAAAGCTATTTGCCTCTTTCTGCAGGATGGACGCCAAAATCAGGTTTTTAAAAGAGTTTTTTGGGTCTTGGGCTAAAATCGGCTCCGCTTTTTCCTGAAAATTAGCAGAAAATTTACCGACTACTTCCTGAATGTTTGAGCCGATTAAAAAAGTATAAGTGTCGGGGAATAAGTATCCTTCAAGAGATTTTTGTTTATCGGCAGCGAGCGACTGATTGTATTTAATCAAGGCGCCCTTCGGCGTGATATTTGCAGCACTTAAAATTCCGTCAATAGCCTCAAGGTCCGTTCCTTCGGGGATCGTAATCGTCGTCTCCTGGACTAGTCCTTTGTTTAAAATCTCAATAATTTGCCAGCTGCTCATATTTTGGCTTAAAGAATAATAGCCCGGCTTCAAATACGAAGCGGTGCCTGTGACCAGGGAAGCGATTTTAAAAGCTGTTTGCGAGCGGATAAAATTTTGGTCCCTGAGGCCCTGGACTATCGCAGAGAATTTCTGTCCGGGCTGAACCTGGAACAGCGAGCTTGAGCCGGCCAGGCTGTTTACCGGTCGCATTTCGTAAAAAAGCAAAAAACCTCCCGCTGCTGCCGCAAGGATGAATATTAAAACCGACGAAATAATTATTTTATTTTTATGTTTGAAATTCACGGCCAATTGCATTAATAATCGCGACAAGGAAAAAGCTTGTCAATAAGCTTGTTCCGCCATAGCTTAAAAGCGGAAAATTAATTCCGACCGCCGGAAGGATCCCGGTTTCCGATCCCATATTGAGCAGAAACTGCCAGCTAAAAATTATAACCGCCCCGAGGCAGATAAATTTTTTGAAATTTTGGTTTGATTGCTCGCCGATCTTTAAAATCTGAAAATTTAAATAAGAAAAAGCAAGAATCAAAATTAAACCGCCAAGCAATCCCCATTGTTCCATAAAGGCGGCAAACGCGAAATCGCTTTCCGGTTCAGGCAGGAATCCAAGCTTAACTTGCGGCCCCTGGTTGAATCCCTTGCCGAAAAACCCGGCCGAACCAATGGCTATTTTTGACTGGATAACGTTATAATTGTAGGTTAAATTATTTTGTTCCGGATGGACAAAATTTAAAACTCTTTGTTTCTGATAGTCTTTGAGCATAAATTGCCAGGAAAATATCGCCAAGATTGCAAAAACCAGAAAAGAAATAATAATTTTTTTTGGCGAGAGCCCCGATATCAGCAAAAAGCCGAACCAGATTATTATTAAAACTGACGCCGAGCCCAAGGCGGGTTCAAAAAAAACCAAAGCCGCCGGAACCAGGGCGATAAAAAATGACTCAATAATTATTCTTAGATGGTTGATTTTAAGATGCCTTGAGCTGAAATAAGACGCATAGGCCAAAATCAGGGCAACTTTTGCGAGCTCTACCGGCTGGAAATGGACCGGTCCAAAAATAATCCAGCTGTGAGTTCCTCTGACGGAAGGCAGAAAATAAACTGCGACAAGAAGGAGTATTGAAAATAAATATATGCCCCAAATTAGCCAACGATAGCCGAACAAAAGGTGCCAGTCAAAAAAAATAAAAAACGCTATTATCGCAAAGCCCAAAATGTACCAAGCCAACTGAGACCAAAACAGAGCCGAACTAATGCTTGCCATTGTAACGAGACTGAACAGGCTGATTATAAAAAGGGGAACGATTATTTTTTTCACTATTATATAGAAGGCGGAACTTCAAAGTAAATTTTCGTTGCTGCCGGATTAATATTGTTCACAAAAGGCATTACCAAACTGAATTGCCTGGCTTCTAAAGACTGCAGGCTGTTAATTTCCGTTTTTGCGACTCCCGCCGGCAATCCCAGGTTGTTGCTTAAAATTCCCATAATATTGACGGCAGGCAAAGCAAGGCTGCTTTTATTGGTAATAACTCCCAAAATCGTGATTGAGCTTGTCGTGATGGTGGTTGTCTGGTTGCTGAATTCTATATCCGGCAAAGCCATTTTATTGCTTGGTTGCCAGTTGTAATTTTGAATCGCAAGCGATGCCTGTGCGACCCTGCTTGAATCCGGAACGGCCACATTGATTGCCGTCAAATATTTGACTTCTCCCGGATAAATAAAAGAATAACCGCTAACCGATTGAATGCTTTGGCCGGCTGAATTATCTATCTCAAAAGAATAACTAAAGCTTAAAGCTCCAAAAGCGGTGTTTGGATTTTGAATTTTTGCAAGCAAAGAAATATGAGTCGGGTCAACTATCATAATTTTTATCAATCCCTGAGTTTGGACGGGAGAAGTCAAATATTTGACG
>JAMDBA010000022.1 GCA_023484365.1 Patescibacteria group bacterium | reverse complement strand
CAAAAGGAAATAAAGGCTGGATCGTTATTTTCCAACGTTGTCGCGCCGCTGTCCAGCACCGGTAAAAGAAAATTATGCAAGGTCGGATTAGCTTTCTCTATCTCGTCCAAAAGAATTATGGATATCGGCTTGATTCTCAGCCCGTTATCATAAAAAATTTCCATCTGGAATTTAATCAGATCCGATTGAAGTTTTTCCTCTCTTTCTTTCACGCGATCCTGATAATAAGCGTCGCCTCGCTGTTTGGCGTTTTTGATTTCAGCCTCTATTTCCTTTTGTGTTTTTAGGAGCTCTTGATACCGCTTTGTCTTTACGACCTTCTCTTCAATAAAAATCTTATCAAGATTTTCTTGGGAAAGTATCGGGGGGGTTCCGCCGCCTCGCGGATCGTTTTTATCATAGTGACCGACATAGCCGGGAGGCGAACCTATCAACTGAGACAATTCGTGTTCCTGGCTGTAATTGGAGCAATCAACCTTAATAAAGGCATCTCTTCTGCCATAGAAATATTCGGCGAGAAGTTCCGCCAATAAAGTCTTCCCCACCCCGCTCGGACCGGCAAAAAAACCGGCGAATATCGGCTGAGGATGGATGTTTCTGATTGGCGAAAGCGACAGATTGTAAGCCTTAACCACCCGATCGATAGCCATCTTTTGTTTTATCATCCGCTTCTCCAGGAATTTTTTGAGATCGCTCGCTTTTGGACCGAGAATCCCGGGATCCAACATCTTCATTTTTCCCTCCATTTATCGGTTTTGAACCGAAAATAATTTTCAAAATCCTAAATTCAGGATAACAAGCCTCTTAAAATCGGTCAAATTTATATTTGATTTTGGTCAATTAAGCTATATTCGCGCGAGTTTTTGATTTGAAAAGATGAGAGGGTAAATCTATAATTAAGATACTTTAATTATGGAATATAACCCAACAATCGGATTAGAAATACACATTGAGCTTAAGACTAAAACTAAGATGTTTTGTGATTGTTTAAATGATCCGGAAGAAAGGAATCCCAATCAAAACACCTGCCCTATTTGCCTTAGCCACCCGGGAGCTTTACCGACAATCAACAAAAAGGCTGTTGAAGCGGTTATTAAAGTTGGTTTGGCCTTGGACGGCAGGATAGCCGAAAAAACTAAATTTGACCGGAAAAATTATTTTTATCCCGATTTGCCCAAAGGCTACCAGATTTCTCAGTACGACGAGCCGTTGGTCTCAAAAGCGCGCCTTAAAGACATAAACATAACAAGAATCCATTTAGAAGAAGATACCGGCCGTCTTGTGCATATTGAAAATACGCCAGCTAGCGGAGGCGAAAAATCCAGCCTTATAGACTTTAACCGATCAAGCGCGCCTTTAATGGAACTCGTTACCGAACCAGAATTTAAGAGCGCTCAACAAGTTTTGGATTTTGCCAAGGAGCTTCAGCTGATAGTTCGCTACCTAGGCATTGCCGATGCCGATATGGAAAAAGGCGAAATGCGGGTTGAGGCTAACGTCAGCTTGAATATGGGTACTAAAGTTGAACTTAAAAATATCAATTCTTTCAGGGCGGTTGAAAAAGCTATTGAATACGAAACAAAAAGACAAGAAAAATTACTTCGCGAAGGCAAAAAAGTAAAACAGGAAACCCGCGGATGGGACGATCCGAATAAAAAAACCTTCAGTCAACGCTCCAAAGAAGAGGCTCACGATTACCGATACTTTCCCGAGCCTGATTTGCCAATGTTTGAAACGGAAATTTTTGATTTGGAAAACCTTAAAAAATCCCTCGGTGAACTGCCGGCCAACAAAAGACATAGGTTTAAAGAAGAGTATTACTTGGACGAAAAAGACGCGAACCTGCTTGTTGAAGACGAAAAAATATCCGATTATTTTGAAGATGCGGCCTCCGAGCTTCTAGCTGAAAACGAAAAAAATAAAAATAGCGCGGCGTTATATAAACTAATATTTAATTATCTCACTAGCGACTTACGAGGGCTGGTAAACGAAAATAAAGAATACGCCGACAATTATTCTTGGATGGAAAAAGTTCCGCCCGAACACCTTGCCCATCTCGTCTCTATGATTTCCAGCAATAAATTAACCAGCAGACTCGCCAAAGACACGCTTAAAAAAATGCTGGAGTCGGGGTTGGACCCCGAAGACATCGCCAAAAACGATAACTTATCCGTATCAAGCGGCGAAGAACTTAAGGAAGCGATTATTAAAATTGTCAGCGAAGAAACAAAAGCGATAGAAGATTACAAGGCTGGCAAAGGCAATGCAATGCAATTTTTGGTAGGAAAAACAATGCAAAAACTTAAAGGTCGGGGCGAGCCCAAACAAATTCGCGCCCTCCTGGAAGAAGTATTGACAAATATCAAAAAATAGATTATATTAAGATTATGGCAGAAAAATGGAAACCAAAAATTCCCGACTATAAAAATCAGCCTAAGGTTGATATTGAAGCAATTAAAAGAAGGAATCTTGAGTTATTGAAAAAGGGGCTCGGCAAGAAAATAAAACCCGATAAAGATCAAATAATAAAAGTAGTAGAACTTATGCCCTCTAACGAAATCGCTTCTTGCGTCAAAATTCAGCCAGAAAAGCCAATATTCAGCAACGTGGTAAATATAGAAGACTTTATGATTCCCGGCGGCAAAGTTAATATGAAAGCTTACGGAGATGCTTTAAAAAGAGCGACACATCCAGACGAAGCCAAGATGGCAAAAGAAGAAAACGAGAAATACGCGCCCACTCAGTCGGAAAATAAACTTATTAACGAAATAGATGACACCCTCGCAAAGATAAAAGCCGAACAAGGAAAAGACGAAAAACAATTCGACAAAGAAATAGATGAAATTTTAGAAAAATTAGAATAAAAAAATAAAACAATTAAAAAAAAAGACAAACAAAATAAAAAAAATATGAAATTTGAATCAATGCCAACAAATAAAAATAAAAGAGAGATCACTCCCGACGAACAAAAGTTAATTAAAGACATAGACGAAACTCTCGCCGAAGAAAAGGATAAAGAAGTGATAGATCTTAAATCCGAACAAATAGTTGAAGGGCGTCCGATTATAGAACTTAAAAAAGAGCAGGTAGTCCCGCCCACACCAGAGGAAATAAGAGAGAGACTATTGAGGGGTACGCTGATAACGCCGAAAAAAGAGAGGCCCGAAGAAAAAAGAGCGGAAAAACTTCCTCCAGAAGTCATTGAAATGTTAAAAACAGGCGAGCTAAAGTATCAGGATTTAAGCCGGTATATGATTGAGCATAAATACA
>JAMDBA010000060.1 GCA_023484365.1 Patescibacteria group bacterium | reverse complement strand
TAATTTTTGCCTGAACCATCCTTGGCGGCTTCTGACCTGCTCAACTGTCGCCGAAATAGTGGCGTATTGGCCCGGTTCAAGGTCGGCGACTTTGTAAATTTTAGAGAAATCTTCGTAGTAATTAGGAAAATGCCAAAGCAAATCACGAACAGTTTTTAAACCCATTGCCGAGAGTTTTTTCTGAAATGCGGGTCTGATGAAACTTAAAGAAGTTAAAGGGGTTTCTAACTTAATCACGCCCTATATTATAACAGAGTTTTAATTATAAAACAATTTACTCTCCCGTATTTTCAACAAAGACATCGCCCTAATAATAAACTAATATTCACTCGCTATCATTTATTTACTCGAAAGATAATTTTGATTTAAAAAGACAGAGAGTAAATTTGATTTTAGTTATGTTTTTTATTAAATTGAAGAGATTAAAGCCCGGGTGGCGGAACAGGCAGACGCACAGGACTCAAAATCCTGCGAGCGCAAGCTCATGAGAGTTCGATTCTCTCCCCGGGCACAATCATTATTTTATCGCAAATCCTCTTAGAGAGAATTGAACGGCGGAGTCCCGATTTTTACCAAAAAATCGAGGACGAGCCGGTGCCCAGACAAATTTTTTGCGACGGCAAAAAATTTAATCGCGCCCTCATAAGAGGGGTCCGCTTTAGGCAGAGGCGATTATCTTCCCGGGCGCAATCATTAATTGTTATTTGTATTTAGGATTTTTATTTTGTAGCCGCGAATTACTGTTTCGTATTATGGTTTGATATGCTTTTTGTTGACCTATAGGGGAGGTTGGCTTATAATTATTATTGTGAACCATAGTCACGAAGAAAAAAATAAAAATTTAACAGAATTTTATTACACTTGCCCGATGCATCCGGAAATAAAAAGCGATAATCCGGGGATTTGTCCTGAATGCGGAATGAACCTAATTAAAATTAAATCCAAGAAAATAATGGCTGAAAATTTTGATAAACACGCCGGCCACAACACGGAAATGTTTTTAAAAAAGTTTTGGATAAGTTTGATTTTAAGCATCCCGATCGTTATTTATTCCAGTTTGCCGCAGGCTTTTTTTAGTTGGCGCGCGCCTGCTTTTCCAGGAGAAAAATATCTTTATCTTTTACTTGGTTCCATAGTTTTCTTTTATGGCGGCTGGGTGTTTTTAGCCGGCGCCTGGCGGGAACTTAAAGCTAAATTACCAGGGATGATGACGCTTATTGCTTTAGCGATTATTACGGCTTATATCTACAGCGCAGTCGTTATCCTTGGCGGCTGGCCGGGCGATCTCTTATGGGAACTTGCTACTTTAATAACAATTATGCTTTTAGGTCACTGGATAGAGATGAAATCTGTTTCTGACGCTCAGGGAGCGCTAAAAACGCTTTCTAAACTTTTACCGGACATGGCTGAGATTATTACGGGCAGTGAAACAAAAAAGGTTGCGCTCGCCGAACTAAAAATTGGCAATATTGTTTTAGCTCGGCCGGGCGGAAAAATTCCCGCCGATGGCGAAGTTGTTGAAGGGGATTCGGAGGTGGATGAAGCAATGATAACCGGCGAATCCAAACCAGTTGTCAAAAAGATAGGCGATAGCGTTATCGCCGGAACTATCAACGGCGATGGCAGTCTAAAAATAAAGATAACCAAAATCGGAGAAGATACTTTTTTAGCTGGTATTATGAGGTTGATAAAGGAAGCTCAATCTTCAAAATCGCGCCTTCAAATTTTATCGGACAAAGCTGCTTTTTATTTAACGATTATAGCTATTTTTTTTGGATCTTCAACTTTTGTATTCTGGGCGTTGAGTGGCCGAGGAATTTCCTTTGCTCTTAATCGTTTAGTGGCGGTCTTAGTGGTTACCTGTCCTCACGCTTTAGGATTGGCGATTCCGCTAGTGGCGGCAATCTCAACGACCTTATCAGCCAGCAATGGCATACTTATTAAGAAAAGAGCGTCGCTTGAGACGGCTCGTTCAATTGATGCGGTTTTATTTGATAAAACAGGCACGCTTACTACCGGCGAATACGGCGTTAAGGAAGTAATTGCCGACGATAGGGATGAATTAATTAAGACGGCGGCTTCTTTGGATAGTTATTCCGAACATTTTGTCTCTAAAGCGATAGTCAAAGAAGCTAAAACTAGAAATTTAAATTTATATAAAGTTGATAATTTTAGAAGGTTGGCCGGCAAAGGAGTGGTGGGATTTATTAACGGCAGAGAAGTTTTTGTCGGCGGTGAAGCGGTTTTAGAGGCGGCGGGCGCGATTTCAAATCCTGAATTTAAGGTTAAAGCCGAAAAACTAAGCGAACAAAGCCAGACGGTGATATTTGTTATTGAAGATAAAAAAATTAAAGGCATTATAGGTTTGACCGATTCTCTTCGGGAAGAGTCTAGGGAAGCGGTTAGAGAATTAAAAAAGATGGGGATAAAAACAGTTATGATAACCGGCGACAGCGAAGAAGCGGCAAAGTCGGTAGCCAAAGAGCTCGGCGTAGACAATTATTTCGCCAGAGTTTTGCCTTCGCAAAAGTCGGACAAGGTTAAGGAGCTCCAAAAACAAAATATGAAAGTAGCGATGGTTGGGGACGGAATTAATGACGCCCCAGCTCTTGTTCAGGCGGACTTAGGGATCGCTATCGGCGCCGGCACAAATATCGCGATAGAATCAGCAGGCATAATTTTAGTCAAAAACGATCCGCGCGACATCATAAAAATTATTAAACTTTCCAAAGCCACTTATAATAAAATGATCCAAAACCTATTTTGGGCGACTGGTTATAACGTTATCGCCATTCCTTTAGCCGCCGGAGTCCTTATTTCTCGCGGCGTCGTCCTTCAGCCGGCGCTTTCGGCGGTTTTTATGTCGTTGAGCACTGTTATCGTGGCTTTCAACGCCGTATTGCTAAAAAGAATCAAATTAAGTTAAAAAGTTCAGTCAGTTGTTTTGCGTGGAATAATTAACGGCGAAACAAAATTAAGGCGCAAAAAAACACCCCGAAATTTCGGGGTGTTTTTTGAATCAACTTATCGGTTGAATTCTCTTCGAGGCGCTCTGGGTTCCATCGGTTTCGCTTCGTCTACGGTCAAATTTCTTCCCTCAAAGTCTTTGCCATTGAACATATCAATAGCCTTTCTCGCTTCCTCATCGCTGGACATTTCCACAAAACCAAATCCTTTCGATCGTCCGGAAAATTTATCCATGATGATCGTGGCTGTTTCAAGATTTTACTAATTACCTCAACCAATCAATAAACAACCAGCTTAACTCAACTAACTTGCTCTAATAGCCTACCCCTACGGTT
>JAMDBA010000054.1 GCA_023484365.1 Patescibacteria group bacterium | reverse complement strand
TATTTATGATACAATTAACGCGATAGATCTACTTAGAGTGGAGATTCCGCATAAAGAAGTTGAGGAAGTAATTGAAAAATATAAAAATAAATACAGTCAAATTCGCTATCCTATATTTTCGGATAAGACAGATTTTATTAAATAGATATTCGTTAGCTTAATTTTTTCTGCTTTTGTATTACTATGCGCTTCTGAAGAGAGAGGAGTTTATCGACCTCTCTGCTCCGGCTGACCTCCTCGAATTTGACTGTATTTATTTTTATATTTTTCAATTACTTCCTCAACTTCTTTATGCGGAATCTCCACTCTAAGTAGATCTATCGCGTTAATTGTATCATAAATATCCAGCTTGTGCTCTAATTTATAAAGCGCGTCTCGCCAAAGGATAGCTTTTTCGTATTCTTTCTTTTTTGCCGCTTCTTTTTCTAGTCGTTCCATCATATCTTTAAAAGCGAAATACACTCCTTTTTCGGCGCCGCCACGGCCGATAGTCCTGTCTTTAAACGGAATCCTCAATATTGATTTTTGCTCTTTCATCATCATTCTTATTTTTCCTGTTCTTTGCCAATCGAAGGCGGTGGAAATTATTTTGGTATATAAATCCTGCGCTTCGCCGGCTTTTTCATGGGAAATGCCGGGAAAAGATCGTATGGCTTCCAATAAATGCCAAGCGCCGAGCTCAATCATTTCCAGGCTCCACCAGGGTTTTGCTGAAGCCCACCAAAAATGATCGCTAGAAAGCGCCACGTCCATTTTTTCTCTTAGAATTTTGTATATCGGGACATTTTTGTCTATTTTATTAAATTCGTCAAAAGCCAGACGCAAAAGCTGCCACTGGAATTTGTGAATAATATTCTCCGGATCGTCCCAGGAAAGAAACTGTATTCCTTCTTTGATGTCTTCGGGACTAGACGCCCAAGTTGATTTAATCGGCGAGACTTCTTCGATATCGCGATAATATTTTTCAATATCGGAAATTTGGCAAAGCTCAAATTCTTTTGCCTGAAAAATTTCAAAAAGCATTTTTTCCAGGCCGGGACGATGATGACCGAAAGTTTCGGCGTCCATTGCGGTTATCAAGCAACGGCCGCTTTTTAAATCGTCTCTCATCGCCTTAATCAGGGTTTCTTTTGATCGAACGACCGCGCTCATTATTAGATTACTTAGTCGCCTTTCTCTGAAAAACACTTTAAGGTTCGTGCCTTTTATTTTGTAAATTTTTTTATAGTCAACATCGCCTGGATTTCCACTTAAAGATATCTCGTCAAGAATTATCCATTTAAATCCTAGATCTTTAATAATCGGCGCCAACTCTTTTTTATAAGCCATTTCGGGAGGGA
The DNA here is from genome assembly GCA_023484365.1 of Patescibacteria group bacterium. The sequence continues at coordinate 1,972 of JAMDBA010000054.1, read as the reverse complement.
AAAATCCACGAGGGCTACTTTCTCCAAGAAAGAATTTAAGCGATTCGTTGTTTGTTGTTATTTGACGGATAATTTCTTTTTCCTCTATCAATGGCAGAAAAGCGTGGTATTTTGACGATCCGGTGAATTCAACTCTTCCGTCTTCGTTTAACTTTCTTAAATCGTCAATTAAGTCACGATATTTGTATTTGTCAAAAAGCTCAAAAAGCGCGCCGTTGATATTTAGCGTTATTCTGATTTTTTTGTCGCGTTTTATTCCTTCAATTATCGGCCTATAGCTTTGATTAACGATTGATTCTATAATGTCTTCCTGCTGGCCGGCGGGCTGATAAAAATGAAGGAAGTTTGCCCATTTCATTCAATTATAGATGGAAAACGTCTTGTGTTTTCGTAAATTACACACCCGACTAATACGGCGTGGTTTGCTATTATTTTAAATATATCAGACATATTAATGTTTGGTTAATCTCTTGCGAGGCTTATGACGTTTTATTTTTTTCCCAATAAAGCGAAGGTTCTTCTACGTGAAAGAAAATGGCTTTCTCAAATAATTTTAAATATTCTTTTGCCGAGGAAGACCAAGAAAAATCTTCTCTCATTGCTCGCTTTTGGATTTTCTCCCAATATTGAGGATATTTAAAAGTCTCCAGCGCCCTGATTATGGCGCCGTAAAAAACATAACTGTCAAACGGCTCAAAAACAAAACCCGTGCCTTTTTGATTAACCGGGTCGTAATCAGTGACCGTATCGGCCAATCCGCCGGTTTTTCTAACTAATGGTATAGCGCCGTAGCGCATCGCCTCCATTTGTGTTAATCCCGAAGGCTCGAATTTTGACGGCATTAAAAGAACGTCCGCCGAACCAAGGATAAGTCGCGGCAAACTATCATCGTAAGAAAAATGCCCGGCGACGCTTTTCGGGTATTCGCTCATAAGCCCCTGGAAAAAATTAACAAACGAGCTGTCGCCGGCGCCTAGAACGATCAATTGCATATTGAAATTTTTTAAAAGCGATCTCGCGGTGTCAAAGAGCAGCCCGAATCCTTTTTGATCGGTCAAACGAGAAACGATGGCAAAGAGAGGGGTGTTTTCTTTCTGCTCCATCCCGAATTTTTTCCGCAAAAAAATTTTGTTTTTGTTTCGCTTATAAAGAGTTGAATCGGAATATTTATGGTCTAACTGAGGATCGGTTTCGGGATTGTAATAATCATAATCTATGCCGTTTAAAATTCCGAAAAGCCGCGCCCGACGTTCAATAAGCAGGTCGTTGAGCATTTCCCCGTACTCCGGCGTGGTTATCTCTTGAGCGTAGGTCGGCGAAACGGTATTTATCGCGTCGGCGTACTTTATTCCTCTCCGCATGAAGTTCAGCTTTGAAAGACGTGGGTTATCAAAAGTGGGTATTGTTTCCTGACCAGCATCGTAATCAGTCGGCACAACCAAGTGGTGATCAAACATTCCCTGATAAGAAAGGTTGTGAATTGAAAAAACCGTGGCAATTTTAGAGAATAACGGATCTTTTTCGTATTCCGTGTGAAGATAATTAGGCAGGAGCCCCGCCTGCCAATCGCAGGCGACGATAATATCTGGGGTCCATTTTGATTTCCTTAAAAATTCCAAAGTCCCCTTAGAAAGCAAAGCCCATCTAACGGCGTCATCGGCATAACCATAAGCATTGGCGCGTTTTTCGTAATACTCCATATTTTCCAAAAAATAAGCGGTAGTTTTTCCGCTTTTTTCCTCGTAACGAAAAACATTAGAAACAAAAAGACCGTTGGGATCGTTCGCTTCCGGCATAATCTTCAAATTAGAAACTTCGAGTTTTAAGGGGAATTTATCTGTTTCTATGGTTGCGTACTTGGGAATCATTACTCTGGCGTCGTGCCCTAGTTCACGCAAGGCTTTGGGTAAAGAATGCATAACTTCGCCCAATCCTCCTACTTTAATGAACGGACCTGATTCGGAGGCGAACG
>JAMDBA010000042.1 GCA_023484365.1 Patescibacteria group bacterium | reverse complement strand
TATAAAATCGGCGCCTATAATTTCGTGACCACGCGCCAACGTTTCGCCATTTAAAGAAGGAATTTTCTAAATCAAAAATTTTTTCAACCGAAGAATTAAATTATATTTTTAATGTTATAAGGTCGCACGCTGGTTACCCACCCCTTTTTTTGGGGCGTCTTAAAAAAACAGCCAAGCAAGAAGCGTTGGGAATCTTGGCTCAAGATCCGCTGGTTATAGAGACTATATTATTTATGCTAGCTGACTGTGATTACACTAAGTTATCTCAAGATATACGAAATTATTTGATCGACGCGACGCTATCGATTGTGGCTTTAAAAAAGAAAGAACGCTCTAATTGTAGCGTAACGTTAGATCAGACTAGCGAAGAAATGGTTGCTTATATGAAAAAATCATTTAGACATTGGCCGCTAGAGGTTCGAATGCTTCATCTAGGAGAAGAGGTGGGGGAGCTTTTTGATATATATCTTCAGCATATTAAAATGAAAGATGGCCATCAGACGAAAGAGGATGTTGGGCTGGCGCTAAATGATGTTGCCGCCGATCTTTTCATGATATGTGATGAGATGAAAATTAATTTGTCGGAATCATTGAGAAAAGAAATCGATGAAAACCAATCAAAATAAAAATTTATTCATTAGCGCTTTTAGAGATTTTGAAAAACTTGCCCGAGGAGACGATAAATTATTTGTCCATATAGAAACTATTGCGTTGCTTGGCAGCGCGGCGACGAAGGAAGAGATCTTCGGATGGAGCGATCTAGACATTCTTTTAATCGTTGATTCGGATCGCTTCGGGAATATTGTTCCCTTGGTTATCAAATCGCTTAAAGATATAGCGCGTAAGCTTTTTATAAAATACGGCATTCAAATTTCGATAGCGCCGCATACTCGTAACGACCTTGTTAATTATGTTAGTTTTGAATACCTTATGAATTATTCCTTTGGCAGGGTGGTATATACCAGAGGATTAAATCTTCAAAATTTTATTAAGGAAATACTGCGTAATAGGAAGTTAAATTCTAACACCAAGAAAAGGTATTGCTTATACCATTTACGTCACATACGCTTTAATTTGATTCGGAAGTATATATCTACTAATAGCTATAGTTCGGACGCATGGACTCGGGAGACTTCCAGGCTTTTAATTGATGGCGCGTTAGAAGCAAGCGCGTGGGCGTTGAATTTTTTCGATATTTGGCCAAAAACAAAGAAATCAATTCTTCGATACGTGGACAGTGAATTTGGTAAACGCTTGGACACCCAACCTCTTCACTTAGCATTAAAATTGCGTGCAAAAGGAACAAAGAATACAAAGAAAGACCTAAGTGTGTTTATGAGAATGGGTCTTAAATATTTATCAGATCTGCTTGAGTTGATTATTTCAGAATATAATTACCCTACGCCCGAGGAAAAAATGCGGCAATAGTTTTTATTTATGAAAAGTCAATGCTCTATTATTATTCCTACCTATAACAGGCGCAAGTATCTGGAATTCTGTTTGGAAAGCATCAAAAAATACACAGACGTACCCAATGATCTTATTATAATTAACAATGGGTCAACCGACGGCACTGGTGATTTTTTGAAACATTTAAAATTAAAAAATGCAATCGTGATTAATAATAAAAAAAATCTAGGAGTAGCCGCCGCATTAATCCAGGCAGAGAGATTGGCTAAGACTAAGTATTTGCTAACGATGGACGACGACGCGGTGGCTTCGCCTCATTGGCTAAGAGACCTGATTACCATTTATAATGGCTATCCAAAAGTTAAATTACTCGGTCCCGTCAAGCCTAGTGGTCGCATGGATCATCCGTATCTCAAAATGGATAGCCGTGCCGCTCGAGATTTTATTCGTGATAAAAACAAAAAAGCCCCCCCGAAAGAATTATTAAGAAAATATTGTGTCGGCAGAAGTTATAGTCAGTTCATCAGGGATTTTAAAAAAAATAATCATGGCATCGATACCTTGCTTGAGGTGCCGCCAGAGATTCTTGGCGGCTGTTGCGCTCTAACAGAGAGGAGTTTCATTAAAAAAATAGGCGGTTATACGGATAAGATATTTACAATGTATGGCTCGGAAGACGCCGACAGGAGTTGGAGAGTGGCTAATGAGGGTTTTGGGGTTATGAGAACGGGGAGGGTTTACGTGCATCATTTTGAGGTTGCTTATTCTGGTATAAAAATAAATAAACAAATAAATATCAAGAACAATAATAGGCGTTTTCTTAAAAAATGGTCGTCAGAATTTTGGGGAATTATTGCCCAAAAAATGAAAAAAGGCCTATCTTTTGATGAAATAGCCCAAAACTACTGGTTTTTAAGAGAAATTCTTAAGAATCTCGACGTCAAGTCTGTGCCGGCTAATCTTCAAGGGGATTACTTGGCGTATATAAGACGGTTAGTTTAAATAATTATTTTATCAATATGAATAAAAAAGATTTAAAAGAATATTTAAAAGCAGATCTTTACAGATACGGCGGCTCGACTGCTAAATCTTATTTTTTAAAAGTGTTTTCTCCAAAATGTAGCCCTGGCTTTAGGTATACTTATTTTTTAAGGGGCGCTTCGGCGCATTCGAATCATTCAATCAGGGGAAGATTATTTAGGATGTTTTTGCGTCATTACCGCTATAAATATGGATTTCAAATACCCACAAGAACAAAAATTGGCCGAGGTTTTTATATGGGCCATTTTGGAACTACCGTTATAAACGGTGAAGCAAAAATCGGCGAAAATTGTAATATTGCCCATTTGGTTACAATAGGCCAGACTAACCGCGGTAAATTAAAGGGGTGCCCAAAAATTGGTAATATGGTGTGGATTGGAACGGGCGCGGTTATAGTCGGAAATATTAATATCGGCAACAATGTTCTTGTTGCGCCTAATTCTTATGTAAATTTTGATGTCCCGGCTGATTCTATGGTGATAGGTAATCCTGGGAAGGTAATATTGAATAAAGAGGCAACTAAAGATTATATTAATTTTATATATCAAAACGCTAAGCGGCCTAGTTCTTGCGATGAGCCTGAAAAATAATAATTAACCGTCTTAACGGCGGTTTGTTTTTATCCCTCATTGCTTGGGACTTTAATGTCATTTTTACAGAACGACCAACAAACTAAGGTTATTTTCGAAAATGAATATCAATTTATAAGGTGTAATAGACTGCCGTTACCTAACGCTCTTAAAGAATTATACGAATTAAAATCATAAACCATTTTCGGACAATTAATATAATGACTCGGGTCGCCTTGGATACCAACCCTTATCGGTCTGTCCGATACTTCGCCCTACAATGCTCCGGTGGTAGGATTCGAACCTACAACCATCTCCTTAACAGGGAGCCGCTCTACCATTGAGCTACACCGGAATATCTAATTTTCTTATTT
>JAMDBA010000013.1 GCA_023484365.1 Patescibacteria group bacterium | reverse complement strand
GTTAAAAGACGGAGATCGGAATAGCCCTATAAGTATTCAAAAGATATTTTTAGAAACCGCCATGGATTGGTACGAAAAAGTATATAAGAGTGAATATAAGGCTAACGAATCTATGGAGAAGGTTCTCTTTGAATGGCAAAATACGTTATCTCTTTTAGAGAGCGATCCCGAAAAACTTAGCGATCGATTAGATAACAGGATAAAACTTTCACTTATAAACGCTTATCTTGAAAGACAAAAATGTTCATTTAAAGAGTCTCTTAATAAAAAAATTAAAGTGCCGGACGCAAATGGGAAAATCAAGGAAATTACGGTTTTTGATCGGCTTGGCGTTCTTGATTTGGCTTACCACGATTTAAGAGAGACGGGCATTTATCGCAAGATGCTTAGCGGTGGGCGGATAAAAAGGATAAGCAGCGAAGACGACATCAAAGGAGCGATGTTTTATTCCCCTGAAAATACCAGAGCTTATCTTAGGAGTAAAATCATCAAAAAATTCGCCGAAAACATCAGATGGATTAATTGGTGTAATATAGTTGGACCGGATCATACAGAAATTGGTTTAGATGACCCGCTTTGCTGCTCAAAAGAAACGGTTGACGAGATCATTGCTTCGGCAATTAATTTTTCAGATTTACGTTACTATTTATAAATTAAATTTTTATGCCCGCCTATTAATTAGGCGGGTTTTTATATATTTGCGCAATAATACGTCATGCGTTAGTTAGAGGAGGGTTCGGCAAGCATTTAGAAGCTCAGGGAAGATCGGGGAGGAGCGCTCTGCGGATTTAGCTAAGGCGACGAAGGGATGCGGCGGCCATAAGTCTGCTAAATTACATATTAAAATTGACTTAAAGCTTGTCATTGTTTAACATTTAAAAAGTTTAATTTTGAAAATAAAAAAAGGAGTGTACGTGAAAAATATCTTTGGCATAGAAAATGAATATAATGCCGTCCTAAAGAAAGGCGGCAAGTTTTTTGAGGTTACAGAAGAATGCTTGCCGATGTGGATGATAAAGCAATCAACGGTTTATAACGATAACGATGGAACCTGTCGCAGCAAATTGACGCCTCAAAATAAGCGTCAGTTAGCCGATGCTCAAAAAAAATTATTTTTTATTCATTCTTCCGAGGTTAAAGACATATGGTTTGGCAATGGAGGAAGATTTTATATTGACATGGGAGTAATTCCTGAATATTGCACCCCTGAATGTTCTTCCGTGCGAGAATTAGTTGGTTATGATAAGGCTGGCGAAAAATTAATGTACGAATTATTTAAGGCGATAGCGACAGAAGAGGGAGAGCTAATACTTAGAAAATATAATCGTAATACGCCTGGAAATATAATGGATTCGCAAATAGAAACTTGCACTGGGTGCCATGAAAATTACGGCATCTTTATCCCTGGCATTACCAAAGACTCGGCAGGAGATTATTATGAAAATAGTTTATTGGAAAAATATTTTTTCAATAAAATATTAAATGGCGAAAGATATGTTATGGAAAGTCTTTTGTCTTTTCTTGTTACTCGTCAGATTTTTGCGGGCGCCGGATATTTATCTGTGGTCGGTTTTTCGTCTCCAGGATCTATCGGCGGAAAATTTTTAATTTCTAGCAGGGCGGATTTTATCCAAAAAACTCACAATAATGTCTCAACCACAGACAGCAGAAATATCGTTTGCACAAAAGATAAGAGCCTTACGTATGCAAACTGCAACTATCGCAGAGTCCATTTTAGCGTCGGAGAGTCAAATATGAGCGAGGTATCTAATTATTTAAAGATTGGAACTACGCACTTAGTATTGCGAATGCTCAACGAAGAAGAAAATGAAGAATTTTTATTGCGCTATCCAAAAATAAAAAATCCGGTTGTCGCGATAAAAATCATTTCTGCCGATACGATGTTTAAAAATAAGTACGAATTAGCAAAAAAATACGGATCTTTTGACTATTTGAGTGCGATCGACATTCAAAAGCATTTTCTTAATGCTGCGGCGGATTTTTTGGCGCGTCACGGCGCCTCAAAAGAAGAAAACCGCATTTTAGAGTCCTGGGGAAAAGTAATTGATTCTTTAGAGAATGATCCGGCATCATTATCTGACACCCTTGACTATAAGATTAAATTTTCTTTGATGGATAATTATCTAAAAGGACATAATTGTTCTTGGAATGAAATAATTACCAAAGAAATAACGGTCAGGGGCGACAAGGGAGAAATTGTCAGGCGACCAATGATTGAGAGATTGATGGCTATTAATGTGGCTTATCATGATATAGGGCCGAATGGATTGTATAATCAACTTATTGCAAAAAACAAACTGAAAAGGATTCTAAGCGATTCCGAGATTAACTTTAAGATGTTTAATCCGCCAGCGCGAACCAGAGCAAGAATGAGAGGAGAATTTATCAGAAAAATTGTGATGGACGGTTTAATCGATATAAAAGATTTTTATGCCAGAGTCGGATGGGAGCGTTTAGGCTTGCCTTTGATAGGCGACAATCGTCTTGATCAAGGATATTGCAACATCCCCGATCCTATTATTTACAATCAAGAAAAATTTGGTAAACTTTTAGAGGAACTTAAAAAAATAAAGGAGAGTAAAAATAATGGATGACAGAGACCAGAAAAAAAGGCCCACACAAGAACAGGAGGAGCCGAATAAAGACAAAAAGAAAAAAAACGAAAATCCATCGGGCGGCGAAGAAGAGAAGGATAATATCATAGATGATATTGACGACATCTTAGACGAAACGGATGAAATTAGGAAAATAAAGAAAAAAGACGCGCAGTAATTATTGCCCCGCGATCGCAAGATCAAGCGGGGCTTTTTAATTGCGCAAATCTCGTTTTTGCGATAATCTTCTCATGGTTTTTATTGAAAAGTTAAATACAAATAAGTGGCGTTTTGGCTTGCCCGATGTTTTGCTTTTGGGCGATTCGCTAGTCGGGCGATGCGTCAGTTAGCGCGATCTTGTCTTGAGGTTTGTCTTAAATGTTATGGGCGAGTACAAATAATTGACATCCCGACCCTTATTTTATACTATCCCTATAGGATTTTTAAATAAAACAAAAGGAGATAGTTACGAAAAACGAAGAACTGAATTACGTTTTTGGGATAAGCAAAAACAAAGAGTTAGACAGCCTCGCCATAGATAAAATTGTGAGAAAAGGTTTTCCTGTAAGCGTTATTAGTAAAACAAAGAAACGTTTTGCTGTTAGCGACGCGGAGCTCGCAAAGATGGCGGGCGTGAATATTAAATCTTTTCGGCGCAATCTAATGGCAGGAAGGAGAATGTCTCTTGTGGCCAGCGACCGCATATTCAGGCTAATAGATATATTATGTCTTGCGATGCAAGTGTTCGCCAGTCATAAATCAGCGATTTGGTGGATGCGCGAACCCAATTTTAATCTCAGAGGAATTCCCATAC
>JAMDBA010000067.1 GCA_023484365.1 Patescibacteria group bacterium | reverse complement strand
TAGGGCAGATCTAGATTAGAAAAGTAATTTTTTAAAAATAGCGTTAGATTAACAGTTTGAGTAGAGCTTGCCATATTAGCTAAAAAATAATCATTAAGGCGGGAATCAAAAGTTAGCACGTTTTGATTGTCGGGAGTTAGACCGATGACTTCGTCGCCTTTAAGTTTATCGCCGTTTAAGCTCAGCCGACCGTTTATTTTTAAAATAAAATTATCAGAATTATTGATCGACCAGAAATTCTGAACTGACGATTGGGCGGTCGTTGTCGCTATAACATAATTATTAGCTATAACAGGAACCAAAATCAGGTTTTCCATTTTGGTTACCATTGAGGAGGTGACCGATACGGCTTGAGAGAAATCTTTATAATTCGGATCGCTAATTTTTAAATCATAAATTCCTGGCAATAAATCATTTATCAAAATTCCGCTCTGGAAAAGGTAGGCTTGATAAACTAAAATCTCGCCGTTTATATAAACCGAAGCGTCGTTGGGGCTGATATTGAGGTATAGAGCGCCAACCCTTTCTATCTTTAGTTTCGGTAAAGCCAAACGCCATCCTTCGGCATAAAGGATAGTTGTTATTCCAATCATCAAAAACAACACAACTAAAAGATAAAAGATTATTCTTCTGGTTTGTTTGCTCATTTTATTTTTTATATCTTATTTTAAGAGTTTTAGCAAAAGGCAGGCTTGTAGAAATCACTGGCAGCGTTATGTTATAATAAAAATAATCTCGTTCGCCAGATTCCGAATCAAGCAATTGATACACGGGAGGACAAATCTTTTTGGCCTTTGGGCTAGAAATGAGTCCACCCACCTGACTTTCAGTCGGGATGTCTGCGGGCGAGATTTTAGTTTATCAAGCCTAGTGTGGTATTATTTAAATAATGAAAAAAATTATTATAGCTAACTGGAAAATGAACTTGCCTCCGCTTAATAGCTGGAGAAAAAACTGGAAGGTTAAAAACGCCGAAGTTATTATCGCGCCGCCGTTTCCCTTTATCGCCGAAGTTAAAAAAATAATTTCCGGCGTCGCTGTGGCGGCTCAAAACGCTTTTTGGGAACGCGAGGGAGCTTATACCGGCGAAGTTTCGCCGCTGATGCTAAAACGGGTTGGGGCAGAGTATGTAATATTAGGCCACTCGGAAAGGAGAAGGGTGATTGGCGAGACCGATGATATAATAAATAAGAAAATTTTAGCAGCGCTCAACGTTGGTCTTAAGGTTATACTTTGCATTGGCGAACCCTTAGAAACAAGGAAAAAAGGAGTCGGCGCTATTAGGAATTATTTGAAAAATCAACTTATTGCTGATTTGCGCGATGTTAAAAAAACACAATTTTCTAAATTAATTATTGCTTACGAACCGATTTGGGCTATCGGTACCGGTCGTTACGATATTCCTACCGACGCGCAAGGAACGGCTATTTTTATTAAGGGTTTATTAGCTAAGAAAACGAAAACAACCATCCCGTTTCTTTACGGAGGATCAGTGGATAGCAAAAACGCAAAATATTTTATACAATTAAAAGAAATAGACGGAGCGCTTGTTGGTCGCGCCAGCCTGAACGCATCCGAATTTTTTAAAATAATTAAAAGTATTAATGATTAAAGAACCGAAAAATATTTTATATTACTCAATATCAGGTTTCTTGTTTTTCGCGATTTTATTTGGGATTTATTTAATGTTGCTTTTGCCGCGCTTTAGCAAGCCATTTGTTTCCGGCCGAACGATTACGGTAAGCGGCGCGGGTAAAGCTTATGCGGCGCCCGATATTGCCAATATTTCTTTTGGCGTCATTACTCAAGGCAAGGATCCGGCGGCATTAGAGGGCGATAATATTAAAAAGGTTAATTCGGCGATTGAGTTATTGAAAAACGAAGGTGTGGCGGAGAACGATATTCAGACGACTAATTATACTATTTATCCAAATTACGTTTACAATAAATTCACTCAGACTCAAATTATTGAAAGCTACACTTTTTCCCAATCGGTTTCCGTTAAAGTCCGCGATTTAAGCAAGGCGGCGGATATTTTAGGCAAACTCTCTTCTATGGGTGTTAGCCAGCTGACTGGTCCGAATTTTTCTTTGAGTGACGAAGCCCAGCAAAAATATTTCATCGAAGCCGAAGGTCAGGCTTTTTCAAACGTCCAAAATAAAGCTCAGGCTATGGCAAAAGCAAACGGCGTTAAGTTAGGAAATATAATCAATATTTCCGAATCAAGCTCTCCTTATCCTATTTACCGCTCAATGTCTGTTGGCGCCGCTATCGCGTCTCCTTCGCCTGTTATTGAGCCCGGCACGAATGAAATCGATGCTAACGTTTCTATAACTTACGAAATCGGGGATTAATTCTTTTATGAACAAATCAACAAAAAAAGATTTTGTTTTAGTTATTATTATCGGCGCCTTGGTGGGTCTGCTTATTCAGCCGATTATCGCCAATTTGATTGCGGCGCCATCGTTAGGTTTTCGGATTTTAATCTTCGTAGGATTTTTGATTATCGCTCCAGCCGCTTTATTAATCGCTTATCTTTTAGGCCGACTTTGGAAAACTATTTATCAGTTCGCTAAATTTGCCGCAGTTGGGGCTTTAAATACTTTTATTGATTTTGGCGTTTTGAATCTGGAAATATTATTAAGCGGTGTGGCCGGCGGAGCGCTGTACCCGGTTTTTAAGGGCGTGTCTTTTTTGGCGGCGACTACTAACAGCTTTTTTTGGAATAAATTTTGGACCTTTGAATCAAAAACAGCCGCTAATCCCAAGGAGACTTTAAAATTTTACTTTGTAGCCGGAATCGGTTGGTTAGTGAATGTTTCACTGGCTTCTTTCGTGGTTAATTTTATGCATCGCCCCGGTTCTTTTTCACCTAATCTTTGGGCGAACGTCGGGGCCTTAGCGGGCGTTGCCGGATCTTTCTTGTGGGACTTTTTGGGTTATAAATTTTTAGTTTTTCGCGCTCCTAATGCCGATTTGACAAATAACAGCAGCGGAATAAAATAATAAAACTATGGAAAACAATCCACCAAAAAATAATTATACGATAGCAATAAGCATCGTAGTCGCGGCAATTGTTATTGGCGGCGCGATTATTTGGGCGGTTGGTAAAAACTCAAATACCGCTTCTACGGCAGCGCCCAGCCAAACTTCAGCTTCTGTTTCGCAAATTACTTCGCAAGACGTTATTTTAGGAAACAAAAACGCTCCGGTTACAGTTATTGAATACGGCGATTATCAATGCCCCTATTGCGCCGAATTTTACAATAATATTGAGCCGGCGCTAAAAATTTATGTCCAATCAGGAAAGATTAATATGATTTTTAGGGAAATGTCTTTTATTGGTTCAGAATCTCAGATGGCTGCTCAGGCGTCTTATTGCGCGGCCGACCAAGGGAAATTTTGGGAATATCACGATTTAGTGTATCAAACAAAATACGATGATTATTTCAAAAACGGCGGCAAGGAGAACGACGGTTCGTTAAGCAATAGCG
>JAMDBA010000001.1 GCA_023484365.1 Patescibacteria group bacterium | reverse complement strand
ACCTATTGCCAAAAATTTATTAACGATTAAAATAAATACAAATTAGATATTCCGGTGTAGCTCAATGGTAGAGCGGCTCCCTGTTAAGGAGATGGTTGTAGGTTCGAATCCTACCACCGGAGCCATATGGGATGAGCAGAGCCAAAAGCTCTGCTTTTCTCTTTATCCACGGGCTCTTTCGGCGGTTCGAAAGTATTTTTATCGGTGTTTTTATCGGATAACGCTTCATTTACGGTGCCGAGTATGAGTTGAAAGGGTTTTTGGTATGAAATCTCGACATTCTTGCCGTTTATCTTTGGGTTCGAAAATAAAAATGAGAATAGCATCCGTTTCTGTTCGACCGTTCGGCGTGGGTTCAAATAAATCGATCTCGCTTGTTTTGCGACTTCAAGCACCGTTAAAAATATAATTTAATTCTTCGGTTGAAAAAATTTTTGATTTAGAAAATTCCTTCTTTATAAAATCGGCGCCTATAATTTCGTGACCACGCGCCAACGTTTCGCCATTTAAATTGATGGTAACTATACCGTCAAATCCTTTTCCGACGTCATGGAAAAGGCTGGCTAGCAAGAATAATTCTCGCCTTCGAAAATTTGTAAATCGAAAAGAATAATAATTTTTTAGCCATAATTTGGACGAGCTAGGTTTTATATTATTAAAATTAAGTAAGCCCTCTAGCCTTACGGTCATATTTAAAGAATGATCAAAAACAGTTTCTTTGTGATGACAAGCATTATTTTCAATAATACGCTTTAGTTTTTGGAACCAATCGCGACGAACGCATTGAGACGAGAAATTCGCAAGCTTGGCTCCTTGGAAAATACGATGTATTTGCATTATTGAAATTTTTGCGAATCAATAAAATAAATCCTTTACCTTTTTTGCGGACTCCTTAACTATGCCCCGATCGTTAGCGTAAGACAAAAATTTAAGGCCGGCGCCGAAGGACAGCCACCTCACTTTTTTTACCTCTTCATTAGCCTTAATCGCTCTTCCCTTGTTATAGCGCATCAGAAACCAGTGAACGGTACGAATAATGATTAATTTTTTTTGATCGTTTTTAATCGTATAGGTAAATTCTCCAATGTAATCCAGAGGCGTGGCCATAAAACCCGTTTCTTCCATAACTTCCCTAACGGCTGTTTGCTGAAGGCTTTCTCCTGAATCTTGGTGTCCCTTGGGCAAAGAAACATCTTTCATGGCCGCGCGCTCGACAGCGACAAAATACGGCCTACCCTTGACCAATCTGACTACCACGCCACCGGCAGAAACCTCTTGAAACATTTTATACAATGCCGTCTTTTTCATATTTTTATTTTCTTTTTATTTTTTCTAACATTATTTCTTTTTTTATTTCTCGACCCTCTTGTGATAGCTCCTGATAAAGCTCTGGCTCCCTTTTCTTTATATCTCCTTTTTCTTCTTTAGCCGAAACGTTTATTTATTTCAAAAAAAGAAAAAATCGAGGGGTTGTTCCACCTCTAATTTCCTACTTAAAGTTTACTGAATTTAATTATTTATTGTAGACCTAAATTAGTCACCTGAATAATCGCCTGCTTATCTTTATCGTCCATCGCGTTAAGACTAATTTTATAGCCAAAAAGCTCTGTCGCTGCTTTATCGCGCAGAGTGAGATTTATTATTTGCGCCTGACCGGTCTTTGGGTCAGTAATATTTACTTTAATACTATCTAAAGTCAAAGTTAAAACTTGAAATTTTAATTTGGAAGCGTTGTCTAGCAGCGTTTGGCCGTCGGAAAGATATATAAAAGCATCGACGGGGCTAGCGTTATTTGCGCTTGATCCAACGTTATTGCCGCTATTCGTTGTCAATGGAATATTTCCCATCATTGATTGAAATAAACTTTGTATTGGCTCGGCTTGTCCGGGCGCTACAATATTTGTAGGCTGATTAAAATTAGTAAAAGAAAACAGCGTTGTTGAGGTGGCTATAGATAAGGACGAGCCGCTGGAAATAGGCATATTGCTATTTGACCAAAAATAAGAAATTCTGTATGGCAAAAAATCGTTTTTTCCTATCCAAACGTCTATAGGGCTAATAACGTCATTGCTAAGCGTATTTTTAATATTTTGTATGCCTTTCAAATCCGCGCTAGAAAGTTGATTGTTTTTTATAATCTGGGCGACTTTGCCAATCAAATCCGCTAAATTATTTTTATTCAAAACAAACTGATAATGATAAGTGTTAACGCCTCCAATATTTTCACCTGGCAAAGCCTGGCTAAATTCAAAAACTCCGGAATTTAATGCAGCTTCGATAATACTGTTGATCTGCGCCTGCGAGACTTGGATTGGGCTGCTTGAGGCTTGTCCAAGCTGCTGATTTATTTGAGTTTTGATTTGGCCCAAAGGACTATTTTGGACGTCTTGGTTTATTTTCGCTAGGTCTATCTCAATCCATTTATTTTCCAACGAAGAGATGGGCGCAAAGCCGAAATTGGGAATATTATTGACCCTAAGATAAATCACGTTATTTATTTTTATAAAATCCAAATCAGGAGATAAATTCATGCCTTGTAGGCCAATATTACTAAGCAGAGCCAGTCTTGTCTTAATATTTTTTAAGTCGGAAATATCAGCTGTTCCGCTAGCGTTAATATCAATATTTACAGTTTGGCTACTAGTTGGCTGAGGTTGCCCAAAAACATCTTGAGTAGCGTTTTGAGTGACGACTGATTGCGCATTTAATTGATAATCAAAAGATTTAATACTGCCAAGATTATTTAATGTCTTAGCTATAACTTCCGCCGGAGAAAGAGACCGAAAATAAACATAATATCCAAAAGCCGCTCCGCCAGCAATAATGATACCGATAATAACTATTGCGGCGATTAATTTACTATTGATTTTTTTAGAAACAGAAAAATCTTTTTGGATATTTTGGCTTTGTTGGCTGACGTTTCGAATATTTGGAAATTTTGACAAATCAATAGATTTAAAGGCGTCTTCGATATCCCCTGCTTGCCAACCGCTTGCCGCCAGAGCGCTTTTGATTTGTTCTGGACTCGCGCCGCCCTGAAGAGAGTTTTTAATATAGTCAATTAATTGATTAGTAATCATTAATTCGTATTTATTTTATAATACCAAAAAAACTAATTTATTAGTAATCACTTTAGGTTTTTACGGCTTCTAAAGTTCGGAATTACTAAAGATAAAATATCGGGGAAATCGATGGGGATAAATTTTTAATAAATTATATTCAAACTCGTATTTAATTTTTCAATAAAAAAAGCAGGGAAAAACCCTGCTTTTGAAATTCCATATCTTTTAATTAATTCTTTCGTCACCGATAGTATAATTTAAGCCTTTCCGCCTCCCTTCTTTCATCATAACTTAGACATCACGCCGGATAGCCATATATTATCGCGGTAAGAATATCCCTAACCTTATTTCCGCCAGCTTCAGTTTCTATTAAATACGAGTTTGAATATAATTTATTAAAAATTTATCCCCATCGATTTCCCCGATATTTTATCTT
>JAMDBA010000044.1 GCA_023484365.1 Patescibacteria group bacterium | reverse complement strand
ACTGTCGAGGTTGCCTCAAACCAATTATTTCCACTTCTTCGTTAATTTTTACTTTACCTCTTTCAATCCTGCCGGTAACGACGGTTCCTCTTCCTTCTATTGAGAAAATGTCTTCAATCGGCATAAGGAAAGGCTTATCGGTGTCTCTAACTGGGTCAGGGATATATTCGTCTAAAGCCTTAACTAAATCTAAAATCGGTTTAGCGTCCGGCTCATCGGCCGATTTAACGTTTAAAGCTTTAAGAGCTGAACCACGAATAACGGGAATCTGGTCGCCAGGAAATTCGTATTTCTTCAAAAGTTCACGAACTTCGGATTCTACCAAATCAATTAATTCGGGATCATCAACCTGGTCAACTTTATTTAAGAAGACAACTATCGCCGGAACACCTACCTGCCTCGCCAAAAGAACGTGTTCACGAGTTTGAGGCATCGGACCGTCAGCGGCGGAAACCACCAATATCGCGCCATCCATCTGAGCGGCGCCGGTAATCATATTTTTAATGTAATCAGCGTGGCCGGGGGCGTCTATATGCGCGTAGTGCCGCTTCTCTGATTCATATTCGGAGTGATGAAGAGCGATTGTAATACCCCGGGCTTTTTCTTCGGGGGCGTTATCAATCTGATCAACACCTTCTTCTTTTTTAGCCAGACCTTTTAAAAACAGAACGTGCGTTATTGCCGCCGTTAAAGTAGTTTTACCATGATCAACATGGCGGTCCGATGCCTCAAACTCGTGAGGCTTTGTTCTTGCAAATTTTTCTTTCTCTGCCATTTTATTATTTATTTTATTTTTTTATTTTTCGACTTGATTTTTTCCCTTAATATAACAGGGTTATGCGACTTATTTAATAATATTGTAAAGTCTGTTTTCTATTTTAGCAAGCCGCTCGGTCTTGTCAAGAGCTTTTATCCACTATCCTCATTTATCATCATTGGTCTTATTTTTACCGGCTTTTAGTTAGTCTCTTTTACCTCTTTAATAATCAATATAATCTTCTTCATCGTCACGATTTTTAAAAGATTCAAAATCAGAGAAATTATGATTCGGATTCAAGCTTCTAAAATACGCCAAATCGGAAGGTATCTCCGAAATAAACCGTGAAGGAATACCGTAAAAACTTACATAGAGATCGTTTTTGGCGCGAGTCATAGCCACATACATTAATCGTCTCTCCTCTTCGGTTTCCGAAAGACTGGAAATTGATCGCGCGTGAGGAAGCAGCCCCTCCGCGCAACCAGCGATAAAGACTTTATTAAACTCAAGACCTTTTGCTAAGTGAATAGTTGTCAACCTTACTGCGTCTTCGTTTTTCTGGCCGCTGTCGTTTGCCTCAAAAAGAGCTAGGCGCTCTAAAAAAGCGGCTGCGTCAGAAAATTCGGACGCAAAACCGATAAGTTCCATTATGTTTTCTTTTCTCTCTTCGGCGTTGGAAAAACTATCCTTAAGATAATCAAAATATCCCACCGACGCCAAAAATTTATTTATTAAGTCAACCGGTTTTTCTTTTTTGCTGTTCGCCGACTCAAGCCATTTGGTTTTAAAAATAAAAAATTTATTCTTGCCTAAAAGCTTCTCCAGTCTGTCTGAGCTTACCGAATCCGAAGGATTGGAATACATTCTCAGCGCGGCGACAACGTCTTTTATTTCCCTGCGTTCATAAAATTTTAAACCGCCGACGATTTTATACGGCACCCCGTTATTTATCAAAGCTTCTTCAATCGCTCTTGATTGGGCATTAGTCCTATAAAGAACAGCTGTTTCTTTAAAATCATTTTCTCCGCTTAATTTCCCGGCTATCCATTCAGCTTCTTCGTTGGCTCCCGACGTTTCAACTATTTCAATAGTTTTTCCCAAATCTTTTTCGGTCCATAGATTTTTTGGCTTTTGGTTTACATTATTACTAATAATTCGCGAAGCGGCGTTAATAATGTTTCCCGTTGAACGATAATTTTGATCAAGCACAAAAATCTGACTTTCGGGCCAATCTTTTTCAAAATTCAAAAAAAATTCAAAATTAGCTCCGCGCCAACTATAAATCGCCTGCTGATCATCGCCGACAGCGCTTATCCTCCCCTCTTTGCCGGCTAAAATTTTTACCAAAGCGTATTGAGCCTTATTAATATCCTGATATTCATCTATCAGAATATGGGAAATTTCTTTTTTATATTTATCCGCCACTGCCGGATTTTGGTTAAAAATCAAAACTGGTTTTTCAATTAAATCGTCAAAATCAAAAGCGTTATTCTCTAAAAGCTTGGATTCGTATTCATCAAAAATATTTTCAAAAACTTCCTGATTATCAAAATTAGCTCCATCAGCAGCGATTAAATTATTTTTTACCAGTGAAATTTGATTTTGAATTTCGGCTGGCGAAATCTTTTTTTTAAGATTTAAATTCTTGATTATCTTCTTAATCAGACTAAGGCTGTCGCTGTCGTCAAAAATAGTGAAATCTGGCCCGCGTCCCAAAATCTTCCCTTCGCGGCGCAGCAATTTGGCGCCAAACGAATGAAACGTGCCGACAAAAACAGACCTGCCAAACAAATCAACTTTTGATCGCGCTATCCTGCTCTTCATTTCATTGGCCGCTTTGTTGGTAAAAGTAATCGCCACCACATTAGTGTCTACGGCTGGCAATTGTTTTAAAACGTATATCAGCCTATTGGTTAATGTCTGGGTTTTTCCCGTTCCCGCGCCAGCAACTATCAAAAGCGGCTTTAAAGGAGCTTCTGCGGCCGCTTTTTGTTTATCGTTGAGACTGTTGTTGAAATTATTAATCATTGTGATACAATAGCTATATTAGTATAATTTTAAGAAAAATTAAAAGAGCGCCAATAAGAAAGTCGCTTCTCATAGCGGTTTTTTTGCTATTAGGGATATTAGCCACTAATTCTATTTTCCTAAACCAAGATCAGGCGGCGCAACACGGAAACGAAAAAGGAATCTTGGGAGGGCCTGTTAAAACTAATTTCAGCCAAAGCGAAACCCTCGCTCAAGGCGCTCCGAAGATTAATCTCTCTTCTTTTTCAACAGATAATTATCCAGACAGTAATAACAGTTTGATAGATAACTCCATTATGGGATCAAATATCGGTCCTGCAAACGGCGTTCCCTTCAGTCGCCCGGGAATAATTGCTTATAGCGTCCAGCAAGGAGACACCCTAAAAAAAATCGCCAACTACTTTAATATATCAATTCAAACGATCGTTTGGGCAAACCCGTCGGTCGCCCAAAGTCGCCTCTATCGGGGCGAAAAACTGGTGATTCTGCCGGTTTCTGGAGTGCTTTACCAAGTTCAACAAAACGACACCTGGGAATCAATCGCGGCTCTTTTTAATATAAGCCTGGAACAACTTCGGTTAGCAAATAACGATATAAAAAGTAGCGACTTGACCGTCGGCACAAACTTAATAATCCCCGGAGGAGAACCGGTAGGAAACTATTCTTTAAATTTGACCCAGTCATCTCTTCCTGATCTTAAAGGTTATTTCATAATGCCTACTTATGGATTTAACTGGGGAATTCTTCATGACCATAATGCGGTTGATATCGCTAATAATTGCGGAACGCCAGTCGTCGCTTCGGCCGAAGGGTTGGTAATTGACGCCGCTTCTTCGGGATATAACGGCGGTTACGGGAATTACGTTTTAATAGAACACCCCAATGGCGTTGAAACAAGATATGCCCATCTTGAATCATTGTCCGTCTCAATCGGCGATTATGTAAAGCAAGGCCAACAAATCGGCCTGATGGGTAAAACCGGAGACGCCACCGGCTGTCACGTCCACTTTGAAGTTCTAGGAGCTAAAAATCCTTTTGCAAAATCCTAAAACGCATTTTTTTGTTATTTATCAGATAGAAATTTAAAAAGTAAGCCCCGCTGCAAGCGGGGCTTTGTAAAATAAATTAAATTAGAATAAATAAATTATTTTAAATTATTGCTGGGTGGGGCGGTCCGGAATTGAACCGAACTCCTTCCGATGGATTGCATCGGATGCGCGTCGTGCGCCACGCCCCGTAAAAAAGCTAATAACAATATAACAAGCCAGATAAAAAAGTCAACATATGGCAATTAACGCTGGATTTCTAAATTCTGACCTGTTTTGCCTTTAAAATAATAATATGATTGAATAAATAAATCATGCGAGAGAATACAACCAAAAACACGAAGAATAAGAAAACGCTTATTATCGTTGAGTCCCCGACTAAAGCCAAAACTATCGGCCAGTTTCTAGGTAAAGATTACGAAGTAGAATCTTCTTATGGGCACGTCAGAGATCTTCCCAAGAGCCGCTTAAGCATAGATATTGAAAATAATTTTGAACCTCATTATATAGTGCCCATTAAAGCCAGAAAAAGGGTAACGCAACTTAAGAAAGAGGCCCATAAAGCAAAAAGCGTCATACTCGCGACAGATGAAGACCGCGAAGGAGAAGCAATTGCCTGGCACCTCGTAGAGGCGCTTGATTTAAAAGAAATCCCCCACCAGCGGATAGTCTTTCACGAAATAACCAATTCGGCAATTGATAACGCCATTAAAAATCCGCGCGACATCAATATAAATATGGTTGATTCCCAGCAGGCAAGAAGGATTTTAGATCGGCTTGTCGGATATAAATTATCTCCATTCCTTTGGGAGAAAGTTATGAAACGGCTCTCGGCCGGACGCGTCCAGTCGGTTGCGCTGAGATTAATCGCCGAACGGGAAGAAGAAATCCGCCAATTCAAACCGCAGGAATATCACACTATTTCAGCGATTTTCAAATTTCCTAGCGAGCACGCAGATGAAAAAAAGTTTTCATCTGAAACGAGCGACGGAAATTCAAGCGATCCATATCCCGAAATATCGCTTAAAACTAATGGTGATTCCACCGAAAGCAAATCGGGCATCAATCCTTTAAACCAGCTGGAAGCGGAGCTCCGCAGGATTAACGATAAGGAAATAGGAAAACTAGAAATAAAATCAAAAACCGAAGCCGAAAATCTAATTGAAAGGATTAAGAATTGTAATTTTAAAATCGCTAAAACGGACAAAAAAGAAACAAGGAAAAATCCCCTGCCGCCGTTTACGACCAGCACGCTCCAACAGGAAGCTTCAAAGAAGCTGCGGTACTCGGCTAAGCAGACGATGCGAATCGCCCAAAGCCTTTATGAGAACGGCAATATTACATATATGAGAACGGACTCGCTTAATCTTTCCAAGGAATCTGTTGAGACGGCCAAAAATTGGATAGAAGAAAATCTTGGCAAAGAATACGCCTCTGACGCCCCTCGTTTTTTCAAAACAAAGTCAAAGCTGGCGCAAGAAGCCCACGAAGCAATAAGGCCGACGAATCCGGCCTTGATCCCGGAAAATATAAAAGCCGAATACCCCCAGGAAAATAAACTCTACGACCTTATCTGGCGGCGGTTTATCGCCTCGCAATTACCTCAGGCTATTTTTGAAAATACCAAAATAGAAATTACCGCCCAGAATCCTAAAAATATTAACGACAAATTCACGTTTAATTCCAATGGCGCCACGCTTAAGTTTGACGGATTTTTAAAAATATGGCCGGCAAAATTTGAAGAAAGAGAACTGCCAAACGTTAATAGCGGGGATTCTCTGAGGCTACGCGAAATTAGTTCTTTGGAACATTTCACCGAACCACCAGCGAGATACAACGACGCCTCGCTCATTAAAACCCTTGAAGAATACGGCATCGGTCGGCCATCAACTTACGCCCCGATAATATCCGTAATTCAGGAAAGAAATTATGTAGATAAAAACGAAGATCGCCGTTTTGTTCCCACTCAAATAGGCGAAGCTGTAAATAAAATCTTAGTGGCAAACTTTCCCGAAATAGTTGATATTCAATTTACGGCGAAAATGGAAAACAAATTTGACGAAATCGCTGACGGTAAAAAACAATGGCAAAAAGTGATTAAGGAATTTTACGATCCCTTTGCCAAAAATCTGGAGAATAAGTATCAATCTGTTGAAAAACAAAAGCCATTTGACGAAACCACTAATGAAGTTTGCGAAAAATGCGGCAAACCGATGATTATAAAATATGGTCGTTTCGGGAAATTTTTGGCCTGCTCCGGCTTCCCCGAATGTAAAAACGCCAAAAAATTCTTAAGCGAGGAGGATAAAAAGACTTACGGAAAATGCCCAAAATGCGGCGAAGGAGAGATAATAAGGAAGCGCACTAAAAAAGGAAGGTTCTTCTACGGTTGTTCCCGCTGGCCAAAATGCGACTATGCCAGTTGGAAAAATCCTCTTTTAGAGCAAGAGAATAAAAACGGTTAGCTTTTATATTAAAATTACTTTAGATTATAAATAGCCTGCGCTTTTAAATTGAATATAATTGACAATAGTCCCCTTGCTTTGACAGTTCGGGAAGAACTATAATAAAAGCAGGAATTCAAACTTGAAAAGGAGAAATAAATGGACGCCAAAATGATTGACGACCTTGAAAAAGAACTTTTAGAAAACGGTTCAGCGGATTTTTATGCCTGCCACAAGGAATACGGATACGATATTCTGAATTACTTATTTAATATCGGCAAGATAAGATTTAATGCCGACATAAAAATAAAAGGTTTGATCAGGATTACGCCCACAAAAAAACTACTAGAAGAAGAATAAAGCGTTAAGCGAATTTATGTCCCGCGCCTGCATGGAGCGGGATTTTCTTTTATGAAATTTCGGCTTGCTTCTGAGAACGGATTTTAGAGTAAATTTTTCCGAATAGATAATAAACAGTAAACCCGGATATTAAACCTATAATCATTCCTCCGATGATATCTAAAGGCCAATGAACGCCAACATAAATCCTCGCTAAAGAAAGAACGACCGCCGAACCAATAAAAAACCATCCCCATTTCGGCTTCCAAAATAAAATAATAATGGCTATCGCGAAGAAAAAAGCGGCGTGACCAGATGGAAATGAATTACCAGATTCAGGAATTAAAGGCGTAAAATGGAAATAATCAAAGGGCCTAGGATGAATGTAAAAATAACGAACGATCTCCGTCAAAATCCCCCGGCTTAGAATCGCTGCCGATATTAATTCAAAATAAAACAGCCAACGCAAGCGCCACCTTTTTTCAAATAACGGCAAAACCAGCGCGGTTATCCCTAAAATATAAGGAAAATAAAGGGCGAAAAAAATCATCGCTGCGTCTAGCCAAAAAGAGCGTCCTACAAACTGATGGATAAAATTAAAAATCCCAATATTCATTAGAAATTGATTTTGCTAAAACGCAATTTATTTTTTAACAAAAGGCAAAAGCCCCATAAATCTGGCGCGCTTTATGGCCTCGGAGAGCTTTCTTTGGTGTTTCGCGCAGACGCCGGTATGCAAAGGACTTATGATTTTTCCCTGTTCGGAAACAAACCTGCGCAAAAGCGGCGTGTCTTTGTAATCTATAATATTAATGTCTTGCGAACAAAATAAGCATTGTTTTGACATGATAGTGTTATTTTTTATTAGAAAGGCAGATCTTCCGGATTAATTTCCTTATCCTCGACGTCTATTGTTGGAATATCAGCGGATACTTCATTATTCTCCATATTGGCTTGCGACGGCGCCTCCGAACTTTTGCCAACCGACCGCGGTCCAAGCTGAAGCCGTTCCGAAATTATTTCTGTTGTCTTCCTGGTTTGGCCTTGCTTGTCCTGCCAAGATCTCGTTTGCAACCTTCCCTCAACTAAAACCATTCCTCCTTTTTTAAGAAATTGACCGGCAACCTCCGCTTGCCTGCCCCATACAACAATATTATGATACTCCGTCTGTTCCTGTCGGGCGCCCGACTTATCATTCCAGACACGATTAGTGGCAACGCTAAAAGTAGCCACTTGTGTCCCGCTGGGAATGCTCCTTAGTTGCGGGTCGGCGGTCAACCTTCCCAAAATAAATACTTTGTTTAAATCCATAGTTTTATTGTAATATTTCTTTTAATTTTTGTTCAAGCGCTTCGTTGCTTAAATTTCCTTGATGTTCTTTTGGTGTTTCGCTAACTGGTGCCGCCGGTCTCCTGAATTGACGGCCTTCTCCCCTACGACTTGGCGCGCCAGACACGCTCTCAACAATCAAAAAACGCAACATCGGCGCTGTTTTCAAGCTGTCTCTTACTACCGGAATCATTTCGGGATCGGTTGAAAAATGGATCCAGCCGAAAAAGGCCTGGGTTTCTTTTTCAATCTTATAAGCTAAAGCGATAGACCTTAATTCGTTTTCATAAATAATTTGAGCTTTGATAGAATTCAACGTCTTCAAGATAGCCTCCTTATCAGCTTCGGTTTTGAGCAAAAAAGAAATCTCGTATTTTTTTTGATTATATTCTTCCATTTTTATTTATTAAACATTATCCGATTTTGATTCATCAGTCAATGATTCCGGCTCTTCCGGTTCACCGGCAGGAGCTTCTTCCACAACATCAACCTCGCCAACAGGCTCCTCAATTTCTTCTTCGCTCATTACCTTAATCTCTCCGCCTGGCGCAAAAGTTTCTTTAGTCGGAATCAACCGGCCGATAATAACGTTTTCCTTAAGCCCTCTAAGACTGTCAGACTTTCCTTCTAAGCCAGCCGTGACCAAAATTCTTGCGGTGTCCTCAAATGACGCGGCCGAAAGCCAGCTTTCCGTTGAAAGAGCGACTCTTTTTATACCCATCAAGAGCTGCTGAGACTTCGCCAGCTGAAGACCTTGTTTTTTAAGCTCGCGATTAATTTCCAAAAACTTAGATTTTTCAACTATTTCACCGACAACTAAATCAGGAGCATCGCCCGGATCTGTTATCTTAAGTCTAGAAAACATCTGCTTAATCATAATTTCTATATGCTTATCATTAATCAATGACCCCTGAGAGAAATAAATCTTTTGGATTTCTTTAATAACATAACGTTCTGTTTCTTCTATTCCTTTTAATAATAAAAGTTCTTTGAGGTCAATACTTCCCTCTGAAAGCCGATCTCCCTGTTTTACGTTATCACCAGGTTTGACATAAACTAACGCATAACGGGACACGGCATACTCAGCGGCTTTTGATTTTAATCCTGTTTTAGATTTGATCCTGATTATTTTTTCCTCAGATCTTTCTTCTATGTCTATCACTTTACCATCTTCAGCGGCCAAAACTGCCTTGCCCTTAGGCGGACGAACTTCAAAAATTTCCTCAACCCTAGGCAAGCCCTGCGTAATATCAACCCCCGCTATTCCTCCGCTATGGAAAGTCCGCATCGTCAGCTGAGTTCCCGGTTCGCCGATAGATTGCGCGGCGATAACACCAACCGCCTCCCCGACTTCAACGGGTTTATTCTTGCCTAAATCATAGCCGTAACATTTACCACATAAGCCGTACAATGTTTTACAAGTTATAGGCGAACGCACCTTAACGCTTTCTATTTTTGATTTCTCAATCAGCTCCGCCGCTTCTTTGTTTATGGTTTCTCCAGCGCGAACAATTATTTTATTGCCTAATTTAATATCTTCAAGCGCCGTTCGCGAAAAAATCCTTGAAGAAAATGGATAACCGAATTCGGAAGTATCGGCCCTGAAAACCTCAACGCCTTTTTTGGTGCCGCAATCTTCTTCTTTAATCATTAAATCTTGGCTGACGTCAACTAAACGCCGAGTCATATAACCGGCTTGAGCCGTTTTTAAGGCGGTGTCAGTTGATCCTTTGCGCGCACCGTGAGTTGAAATAAAGTATTCCAGAACAGAAAGTCCTTCTTTATAAGAAGATTTTATAGGCAACTCAATAGTTTCCCCTTTAGGATTAACCACCAATCCTTTCATTCCGCTCATCTGAATAGGCTGCGCCCACGAACCTCTGGCGCTGGAATCAATAATCTGATAAATAGGATTATTTGGCATAAAGATAGTCATTAATGCTTTACTGACTTCATCTTTAACTTTTTCCCAAATAGAAATAACTCTGGCTTTTCTTTCTGCCGAAGTTAAAAGCCCTTCCTGAAATTGTTTGGTAATTATTTCAACTTCCCTTTCGGCTTTTGCCACTATTTGCTTTTTGGCTTCCGGAACCATCAAGTCGCCGATTGACCAGGTAATTCCGGAAACAGTCGCGTACTTGAATCCAAGAAGCTGTATTTTATTTAAAATTTCATAAGTAAAATCAATTCCTCCGATTTCAAAAGATTTTTCCACCAAAGCGGAAAGTTTCTTTTTATTTATTTTATCATTCACAAAATCAATCTTTCCTTCAAAAACTTCATTAAATAAAAGTCTGCCAAGCGAAGTATCAACTACCGCGCCGTTAATTTTTGCCTTTATCGGGGTGTTGACTAAAATTAATCCTTCTTCATAAGCCATTAGCGCTTCATCAATATTGCCAAAAAGTTTACCTTTCAAAAGCGATGTTGAAGTCTGGTTAATATTAGTTAAATAATAAATACCCAAAACGATATCCTGCGTAGGATTGGTTATGATGTCGCCGCTTGCAGGCTTAAGAATATTTATTTTAGCAGACATAATATTCTGAGACTCCTTTTGAGCTTCAACAGAGAGAGGAAGATGAACAGCCATCTGATCTCCGTCAAAGTCAGCGTTGAATCCGCTGCAAACCAAAGGTGGAAGCTGAATGGCCATCCCTTCAATTAATATTGGTTTGAAAGCTTGAATGCTTAATCTGTGAAGCGTAGGAGCGCGGTTCAAAAGAACTCTCCTGTCTTTTATAACCTCTTCAAGGATCGCCCAAACTTCGTCGCTGCCTTCTTCTATAAACCGGTTTGCGTTCCTGATATTATGGGCAATTCCCCGCTTCATCATCTCGCCGATAACAAACGGCCTGAACATTTCCAGAGCCATCCTTTTTGGCAAACCGCATTCGTCTATCTTAAGATGCGGCCCGACAACAATAACAGAGCGACCGGAATAATCAACGCGTTTGCCGAGTAAATTTTGACGGAAACGCCCCTGTTTGCCTTTTAAAATATCAGCCAAAGACCGCAAAGGACGACGCTGACTTGAAAGCTGCTGAGTGCCATAGCGGGCAGAATTATCAATTAAAGCGTCAACTGCTTCCTGAAGCATCCTTTTTTCGTTTTTGATAATAATGTCAGGCGCTTTTATTTCAATTAATTTTTTTAAACGGTTATTACGATTAATGACGCGGCGGTATAAATCGTTCAAATCGGAAGTAGCGTAGCGTCCGCCGTCCAAAGCAACCATCGGCCTTAAATCCGGAGGCAAAACCGGCAAAACATTCATAACCATCCATTCTGGTCTGATGCTGTTTTTGATCATTGACTTGAATATTTTAAGCCTGTATAAAAGCTTGCGTTCTTTAAGGGGATCTTTAATTAAACTGATTTCTTTTTCTATTTTTTGAGCTTCCTGGCGCAAGTCCATATTTTCCAATATTTTCCTGATTGCGCCGGCGCCCATTTCGGCCTCAAAAACGCTGCCAAATTTTCGCGACCACGACAAATACTCGCTTTGATCCAGAATCATTCCGGGCTTAAGCTTTTTCAGGAAATCTTTAGTGCGTTTTGCCGACTCCAAAAATTCTGATTGACTGCCTTTGTTTTTACCCAAACTTTTTATCTTCGCCTTTAGCTCTTTATCAACTTCATTAAATGATTTTATCCTGGTTTCCTCGTCAACCTTAGTCACTATATAAGATATATAATATAAAACTCTTTCTAATTTAACCGAAGAAACATTTAAAACCAAAGCCAGCCTTGAAGGAACGGCTTTTAAGAACCATATATGAGCAACAGGCGCGGCAAGTTCAATATGGCCCATCCTTTCCCGACGCACGATTGAACGCGTAACTTCAACTCCACATTTATCACAAACAACTCCTTTGTAGCGAATCCTTTTATATTTACCGCAATAACATTCATAATCTTTAGAAGGACCAAATATCCTTTCCGAAAACAAGCCGTCTTTTTCAGGACGCTGCGTGCGGTAGTTTATCGTCTCCGGCTTTAAAACTTCGCCGTGAGACCATTTTAAAATCTGCTCCGGTGAAGCTAAGTTAATTTTTAAAAAGTCTAAATCTTCAGGACGATCCGCTCCTTCGTTTTTATAGATAGGCTCAACATTAAAACCGAGCGCTTTAAGCTCGTTAACCAAAACATTAAAAGAAGCCGGGAGGTTTGAAAATTTAACGACATCTCCTCTGATAATAGATTCGTAAATGGCCGCTCTTCCGGCAATATCGTCAGATTTAACAGTTAACATTTCCTGAAGGGTATGCTTGGCTCCGTAACCTTCAAGAGCCCAGACCTCCATTTCGCCAAAACGTTGACCGCCAGAATGCGCCTTTCCGCCTAATGGTTGCTGGGTTATCAGCGAATAAGGACCAATTGACCTCATATGCATTTTATCTTCAACTAAATGATTCAGCTTCATCATGTAGATCATCCCCACCATTACTTTTTGATCAAACGCTTTGCCGTCCCGCCCGTTAAATACGGTTACTTTGCCGTCCGGAGGTAAGCCGGCTTTTTCAAGTTCTTTTCTAATATCCTCTTCTTTGGCGCTCTCTAGTCCTGGAGTGATAGCGCGGTAGCCTAATTTGTGCGCCGCTAAGCCAAGGTGAGTCTCTAAAATCTGGCCTAAATTCATACGAGAAGCAACGCCTAGCGGATTAAGAATAATATCAACAGGAGTGCCGTCTTCTAAATAAGGCATATCCTCAACCGGACGGACCTGCGAAATGACGCCTTTATTGCCATGGCGGCCGGCAAGTTTGTCTCCGGCTTGAATTTTCCTAAGCTGAGCGACTTCCACCTGAATTCTTTTAATAATACCGGGCTCTAATTTATCGCCTTTTTCGCGGGAGAAAATTTTAATCCCAACCACCCGACCCATTTTTCCATGAGGTAAAGTAAGCGAGGTATCTTTAACATCTCGGGCTTTTTCGCCAAAAATAGCTCTCAACAGCCTTTCTTCAGCCGTCAGCTCGCCTTCGCCCTTAGGAGAAATTTTACCGACCAAAATATCGCCGCCTTTAACTTCGGCTCCAATCCTGATAATTCCTTCTTCGTCTAAATTGCTTAATTTTTCTTCGGAAACATTAGAAATATCGTGAGTGGTAATTTCTGGACCAAGTTTAGTATCCCGAACATCAATATAAAAATCTTCAATGTGAACGGTGGTGAAAAGATCGTCTCTGACAACCCTTTCGGATAATATAACCGCATCTTCAAAATCGGCTCCTTCCCAAGATATAAAAGCGACCAAAAGGTTCTGGCCTAAAGCCAGCACGCCATTATCCATCGCCGGGCCGTCGGCTAAAATATCGCCGGCTTTTACCGTTTGGCCTACGGAAACTCTGGGGTAGTGCGAAATACTCGTAAATTGATTGGACCGTCTAAATTTTTCAAGACTATAATTTTGTGTTCCTTTGGCCGATTTAACTTTAACGTGATCACCGTCAACTTCTGTAACCGTACCGCTTTCTTTAGATGTAATTAAATAACCTGAATCACGGGCGATTTTTTCTTCAAAACCGGTTCCTACGTAAGGCGCGCTAGGTTTAACCGAAACCACCCCCTGTCTTTGCATGTTTGATCCCATTAAGGCGCGGTTGGCGTCGTCGTGCTGGAGGAAAGGAATAATGGAAGTCGCCATACTAATAAACTGGTTCGGCGCTACTTCAATAAAATCAACGTCTTCGGGATTACAAACGCCCGGCTCTCCTTTTACTCTTGCCTCTAAGTTAGAACCTATAATTTTATTATTTTTATCCCGTTTTGTGCCGGCGTGGACAATAGTATATTTCTCTTCTTCTAAAGCATTAAGCCAAACTACCTCGCTGGTAACTTTACTTTTATTTACTTTAACGTAAGGCGTCTCTATAAAACCGTAATCGTTAACCCTGGCAAAACTGGCAAGGTAATTAATAAGACCGATATTTGATCCTTCGGGCGTCTCAATCGGACAAATTCTGCCGTAATGCGATCGGTGGACATCGCGCACTTCAAAACTCGCTCTTTCCCTTGTTAAGCCGCCGGGTCCCAAAGCAGACACCCTGCGACGGTGCTCAACTTCAGCCAAAGGATTGACCTGATCCATAAATTGCGACAATTGAGAAGAGGCGAAAAATTCGTTGACAACCGCCATTATCGGCCTGAAGTTTATTAATTGAGCAGGTAATAAATTTTCTTTATCGGTAGAAATAGACATCCTGTCCTGGACAACTCTCTTTAATCGGTTAATACCAAGCCGCAGCCTGTTTTCTAAAAGTTCTCCAACCGGGCGCAGCCTTCTGTTGCCCAAATGATCAATATCATCAGGTTCGGCCTGCGGATCGTTATTTAATCTGATTATTTCTTTAATAATTGCCTTTAAGTCATCAATGTTAAGCATCCTGTCCTCACCATTAAGCGACAAACGCTGATTGGTTTTGAACCGGCCCACCGGAGAGAGATCGTAGCGGTCAAAGCGGTGGAACATGGCGTCTATTAAGCTTTTCGCGTTTTCAACGGTCGCCAAATCTCCCGGCCTTATCCTTTTGTATATCTCTAAATAAGCGTCTCCAGCATTCTTGGCTGGATCCTTCCTTAATGTCCGTTCCAGATATTTAACTTGACCAACATCAACATCTTTAAAAGTTTTTAAAATTTGATCGTTGTCTTCTAATCCAAAAATTCTCAGCAGGCTGGTTGCGGGAATTTTACGATGGCGATCTATTTTAACTCCGATTTGGCCGTCCATATCAGTTTCAAATTCCAGCCAAGCGCCACGATTAGGAATTACTTTAGCGCCAAAAAACTTCCTTCCCTCCTTAAAGGTCGCTGTAAAATAAACTCCGGCAGAACGTACTAATTGCGAAACAACCACTCTCTCTACTCCATTAATTATAAAAGTTCCGCGATCGGTCATTATCGGGAAATCGCCTAAATACACTTCCTGAACTTCCGTTTTTTTAGTTTTTTTATTAATCAGTCTTAGTTTAACTTTAAAAGCCGCTTCATAAGTAGCGTCTTTATAGCGGGAAGTTTTTTCGTCAAATTTTGGTTCGTCAAAATAATAATCGTCAAAATAAAGCTCTAATTCCTTACCAGTGTGGTCGTGAATTGGAGATATTTCTTTAAATAAATCTCTTATGCCTTTTTTGGCGAACCAATCGTAAGACCTTATTTGAAGTTCGTTTAGATTGGGTTGCTCAATAAGCGGCTGGGCATGAGGAGAAAAATTTTTATTAGGGATGATAGTTTTATTTTTTGCCATTAAATAATGATCAATTAATTATTGGAACAAAACAACTTGCCAAATGAAATTTGGTTAGAATAAGCTATGTAAATTTTATTATAATCGCCCATCTAAAAAAGTCAAGTGGATAAGTTAAAATCACCGGCCTAAGTACTCTGCCTCGTTTTGCTGCTGTTCGGTGTAATTTTCCGCAAATATTATCTTCCCCGTTTTGGGATCACTTAAATAATACCAATAAGGAGAAGCTTGAGAATGGATGGCCGCTTCAATTGAAGAAAGGCCGGGATTGGAAATCGGGCCCGGCGGCAACCCTAAATTTAAATAAGTATTGTAAGGTGAATTTATTTTTAAATCCGATGAAGTAATCGGGCTGCAATCTTGATAAGGTACTTTCAAAATCTGCTCTTTGATATAACAAATAGTGGCGTCAATCTGAAGCGGCATATGATTGGCAATGCGCTTCTTAATGATACCGGCAATAATAGCGCGGCTAGAGCTGTCGGCGGCTTCCTTTTCAACCAAAGAAGCAATTATCAAATTTTCTTTAATATTATTATCGTTTTGTTTTAGAACGGGCAAGGCTTTCTGATTAAAATTATCAATAATTTTTTTAATTACAGTTTGGACGTTTGATCCGATAAAAAAATTATAAGTATCCGGAAAGAGGCATCCCTCTAACGATTGCCCGCCTGCGCAGGCAGGTTCGCTCGTGCTGTTTGTGATTGAATTTTGGTAATTTATCAGCGCTCCCTTGCGTAATACTTGAGCGCCGCTTAAAATAGCGTCTATTTCCGCCAAATCACTCCCCTCAGGAATAACCACCGAAACTTCTTCCTGATTCCCTTTTGTTAAAATATCTAAAATATCCCAGCTGCTCATATTTTGGCTCAATTCATAATATCCCGGCTTAAAACTAGCCGCTCTACCCTCTAAAACCGATAAAATTTTAAAAACCAACGCAGACCGTATCAATCCACCGCTCTTTAGATCAGCGACAATTGAATTAAACCTTGCGCCGTTATCAATCTGAAAATTAATTTTTGAAGAATTGCGATAGTTTGTCGGACGCAAAAAAAATAAAAAACAAAAAAATAATGCGCAAACAATAATAATGACAGACAATATTATAAATATTTTTTTATGATTTTTTAGCAATGGCATTTATTATAGATATTAAAAAAAACAACGTCAATAGACTAGACCCGCCGTAACTCAAAAAAGGAAAAGTAATGCCGACGACCGGTAAAATTCCCAGCTCTGAACCGATATTTAAAAAAAACTGCAAAGATAAAATGATTATTGTTCCCAGACAAACAAACTTTTCAAAATTTTGGTCTGCTTCCGCGCCAACTTTTAAAATCTGAAAAATTAAATACATAAATATAAAAATCAAAAATAAGCCGCCCGCCAGCCCCCACTGCTCAGTAAAAGCGGCAAACACAAAATCCCCTTCCGCTTCCGGTAAAAATCCAAGCTTCATTTGCGTTCCCTGATTATATCCCTTGCCCAGTAATCCAGCGGATCCTATAGCTATCTTTGACTGATTTATATTGTAATTATATGTAAGTGAATTTTGTCCCGGATGCAAAAAACTTACAATTCTTTCTTTTTGGTAATCCTTCAAAAACCAGCCCCAAAGCACGGCAGCCATAACAACAAAAATCAAAATAAAGGCGACGATTCTTTTCAGAGAAAGCCCGCTTATCAACAAAAAACCGAACCAAATTCCCAAGAGGACGAATGCGGCGCCAAAATCAGGCTCCAAAAAAATAAGGACTGCCGGTAAAATAAAAATAAAAAACGACTGAGCGATAGTCCTTAAATGATTTATTTTAAAGTGCCTGCGGCTAAAATATTGAGCGTAGACCAAAATCAAAGCAACTTTAGCTAATTCTGCCGGTTGAAAAGTCACAAAGCCAACAGAAAGCCAGCCGCGTATATGCCTCGTCAACGGCGCGAACAACAGAGTAGCCAGCAAAAGCAAATTAACCAACCCGTAAAATCCCCAGATAAGCCAGCCATAATTTAAAATTAAATGCCAGTCAAAAAACAAGAAAAACGTTATCAAAATAAATCCTAAAATTATCCAGAATAATTGGTAATAAAAGAAACGAGAAGAAACGCTGCTGAGCGCCAAAAGACTTAGTAAGCTAATAATAAAAACAGACGCTATTATCTTTTTCACTGTGAAGGAGGGATATAAATCAATACTTGAGTGGCCTGATTATTTAAATAATTAATCGGCGGATGGTTAATAGTGAAAGGAAAACTTTGTAGCGACGCGATATTGCTTATCTCGGTTTTTGAAACCCCCGCGACCAAACCGGACTGGCTGTAAAAAATCGCCACCAGCTCCGCGCTTGGAATAGTAAAACTGCTGCCGTTATATAAATATCCGAAAACCTTAACGCCGTCAGTCGTCGTAGCGACCTGCTGGCCTTGAATTTGAGATGATAAAATCCTGAAATTATCTGCTGTTTGCCAGTTGTATTTACCGATAGTCAAAGAGGCGCGACCAATACTGCCAATATTAGAAACAGCGACAAGAGGAATGGATACATACTTTAATTGCCCAGGATAGATATAGCTATTGCCGCTTGAAGAAGCTATAAAATTATCATCTTGATCATAAATAGAAAATTGATAATCAAACGACGCAACCCCGAAGCCTTGATTGGAGTTTTGAATCTGAGCTAAAAGTGAAACATGATTACCGTCAACAGGCAAAATTTTAACCTGACCAACAACCTGAAGCGGCGTGAGATTGAATGTGCAGGGGGCGCAGGGGCCGCCGCAATCAACCCCTGTTTCGCCTTCGTTTTGAATATTATCAAAACAACTCGGCGCCGGCTTGAAAATCAAATAAATTCCATAAATAATTATGGCTAAAATAGCCAGATAGAAAATACCGTAAAAAAATTGTTTTGACCTTCTGCTAGCCATATTACTTAGAATATGAAAACAGCGATTTAAAATCAAACAAAAAAGCTCCCGAAAAATCGGGAGCTTGTGAAGCTAGTAATTATTCAATCCTCTTCTTGCGTTCATTGCCTGACGCTGACGCTTCGGCATATGACCAATATGCCACCAGCCGCAAAAATCACACTTGTAAGAATGTACCCTTTCTCCTCTATACTTCCAAAGATTGCGCACGTCTATAT
>JAMDBA010000033.1 GCA_023484365.1 Patescibacteria group bacterium | reverse complement strand
TGCGATTCTGGTAATGATAACTTAAGCAATGAGAGAAAGAATTATTTTCAATAAAGCGGAAGAAAAAGGGGGTTTGGAAGGGCGCAAAGAAAAAAGCGGGTTTATGAGTGGTTTGGCGGCGAAATCAAAAGAATATATGGTTGTTTTGGGAATGCTCGGGATGCTCGGCGGAATGGCCCAAAAAGCCGAAGCTCAGCCAAAACAAATCAAAGAATCTAAAAAAATTGAATTTATTGTTAAAGAAACCAAAAAAACGCCGAACAAAATAATTAAATTTTACAGAGCTAAGCCGGAAACGGAAAAAATAGAAGGAAGAGAGGCGAGATTTTCTCCTTCGGAAATTATTATTGACAATAATGAATCCATTATGATTCCCGGAAAGCCGGGGACAAAAAAAGATTCTACCTTGTCTAAAATTAATTATGAAATCAAAATGTCTTTCGTTAAAAGTGAATTTTTAGATGATAAAAATAATAAGACGGAAGATTGGCAAGCGCGAATGGATACGGCTGGATATGAAAATCCCGATAGAAATCCTTTGGGCGTAGCCGAAAATCAAATTAGTCCGCTAAAGTTTGGTGATAATTATAGTCTTGCGGTTGAGGATGTAGGGATGCAGGAACGCAATCTTTGGGATGAAGCGCAGGTCGTTCAAGCTTTTAAAGAAATCGGCCGAAACAATGATCCCGAAGCGCGAGAAGTGAAAAAAATACTTGAGCGCGATTTGGCAAATTTCCATAAAGATTATCCGACTGTTAAAATCAATGAGTCGTTTATCCAGGAAGCGAAAAAATAAAATTTTTAAAAATGAATAATTATCAAAAAATTTATATTTTTATGGCGGTTGTCGTTGTTTTGGTTTTAGTTGGTTTTATTGTAGTTTTTATTCAACTTAATTCTCTTGGCGAAAAGATTAATTATTTAAGCGGCGAAACAGCTTCTTTTTCGGCGCTCCAAAATAGCAATCAGTCTCCGGAAAATTCTTCTGCTTCTTCGGTCGCCTCCACGTCCGCCAATCTTTCTGGCAACCAAGCTAGCATTAATGAACCGGCGCCTTTGTCTTTTGCTTCTAGCAGCGCTCCCGTTAACGGCATAGATATTCCCGCTTCAATAGTTTTTTACGCCACTTCTACTTTGAGCGCTCAATCGCAAGATCGGGTTATGATAACCATTGAAGGCGTTTCTCGATCGGGAAGCCAGTTGGCGGTTTATTTCAAGGTTTTTAATAATACTCAAAACAATACCGCCGTAGACCCGTCGGCTGTCATCCAGTTATTTGATCCGTCCGGCGGAAGCTTCGCCGCGCAATCAACCAACGGAAATTTTTCATTAATTTCGCCTCAGAGCTCTCTTGATGGTTCGCTTATATTTTTAATTGATCCCTCTCAAAATGCGGCGATTTTGCAAGTTGGTTCATCAGACAATCCTATTTTTTATAAATTTGATTTCCTAAATAAAAATTACCAAGAAACGGTTGTTGGTTGATTGTTCAAATTTTTAAATTAAATATAAGGCAATCTTAAAATCGCATCATTTTTTTATCGAGAAAAAATATATTGGCTCAAAATAGCGTTTCTTGCTTTAAAAATAGTATTGGTTTTTAATTTAAACAGCGAAGTTCGGATTATTGGTTTGAGAGATAAAAAATTTTTGCCGAGGTGGCGAAATTGGCAGACGCACCAGCTTTAGGAGCTGGCGCCGCAAGGCATGAGGGTTCAAATCCCTCCCTCGGCACAAGCAGGGCGTAAAACTTTAATATGGGCACGAGAGGGATTTAAACGGCGGAGTCCCGATTTTTATCAAAAAATCGAGGACGAGCTGGTGCCCAGACAAATTTTTTGCGACGGCAAAAAATTTAGTCGCGCCCTCCCTAGGAGGGTCCGCCTTTGGCGGAGGCAAATCCCTCCCTCGGCACAAGTAAAAATTTAAGACTTAGGATTGATGGATAGAATTTAATAGTTTTTAGCGTGAAATTAAATTTCCTAAGCCTTATTTCTTATTCTCTTCTTCTTCCATGAAAAGATTTATGAATCTCTTTTAGTTCTTTATTGGTTAAATGGGTATAAATTTGGGTAGTGGAAATATTGGCGTGGCCTAAAAGTTCCTGAACGGAACGCAAGTCTGCGCCGTTGATTAAAAGATCGGTGGCGAAAGCATGGCGTAACTGGTGGGGATGGATTTTTTGGGCGATGCCGGCAGATTTGGCGGATCTCTCGATGATTCTTTCAACCGCGCGTGGCGTGATCCGGCCTAAAATTTTCGGATTTTTTGATTTGTCCAAACTTATAAAAAGCGCCGGGTCGGTGTCGCCGCGCTTATCAAGATAGTCTTTAATTGCTTTTTTGGCGTTGTCAGAGAAAAAAACAACGCGAATTTTACCGCCTTTGCCTTTAACGCTGACTTCGCCGCGGCCAAAATCCAGATAGCGGTCCAACCCAACAAGCTCCGAAAGCCGCAAGCCGGTTGAAAAAAAAGTTTCCAAAATCGCCTTATCGCGAAGTGTCCGTAAATCTGAACCTTTAGGCGCGGCCATCAATCGTTCAAGATCGGAATAATCAAGGATTTCAATTTGCCGTTCGCTTATTCTGGGAAGTTCAATTTTATCGGCGGCTAAAGTTTTGATGTCGCGCTTGGCTAAAAATTTTAGAAAATTTCTTAGGGCGATTAGGTAATAATTTTGGGTGATTTTTTCAATATTTTGGCGATTTAAGTAAAGCCTAAAATCTCTAACTAAATTTTCGGATATTTCCTCCGGATTTTTTATTTTAGCGAAGCTTAGGAATTTTTTTAAATAATGCTCGTAATTTTCACGGGTTTTGACTGATCGGTTTTTTTCTATTTCTAAATAACTTAAATAATCTATTAAGTATTTATTCACTAAATTCATTATTATAATTTTATCATAATGTGTCGCAAAATAATAAAACTTAAATAATAAAAAACGCTCCGAATAAATTCCGGAGCGCTTAGGGCTGGCGTAAAATCTTTACTATTATGTGCGGCCAAAACAGGGTTTTTACTTCAATATTTTCGATAACTCCTTCGGCAACACCGATTTTTTTTATTTTCGCTTTAATAGAAATCAGTTTTTCGCCATCTTCGCCGGTTATCAGGGCGGATACATCGGCAATAAAACAATCGCTTTGTTTATCCGGGCAACTCTTAATTGCGGCAATCTTAGCGGTTACTTGGTAATTTTTTGATTTCAGCACGAAGGGCATTGAAAAAGCGTCTCCTATTTTAAAATCTTTTTCCAGGAAATCGGCGAGAGCAAAAAGGTTTTGCGCGACGCTTTCGTTAAGCGGCGTTTCTTCTTTGAAGTTTGTCGTTCCAGAATAATCGTTGCCGTTTTGGGATATCAGTAATAAAACTTTTTTCGGATTGGCGATCTTGAGCTCTTTTTGCGTTTGACAGGGAGAGCTTTCTTCAATGGTGAAAGTTTTAGAGTCTTCAAATATTGATTTGCCGAAAAGGCCGATAACCAGATTGCTTAAAAATCCGACGCCTTGATATTCCAGTTTATAAGCTGTTTTCCGGGGCGTTTCGCATATTTGCGGCGCCGCCGTAGAAAAACTTGACAGAGTTAATGCCGCCAGAAACACGCTCAAACCGAAAAATTTTTTCATTTCAAACACCTCCTTTGGTTTTGAATAGCTACAAATAGCTTACAATAATAGATTTATTTTGGCAATAACAATGGGCGTTGTTCGGAAAGTATCTCGATTACCCTGATTTTACTAGATTGTTAAAATCGGTGTTGCCGAAGGA
>JAMDBA010000072.1 GCA_023484365.1 Patescibacteria group bacterium | reverse complement strand
GGGTCGCAAATCCAAACTTTTTTGTCGTTATCAATAATCATATTTGCCAAAATAGATTCACCCCAAGTTTTTCCCATCTGGTGGACTTTTTCTGTCTCTCTTGCCACGTTTTTTATTATTTCTTTTTTCTGATCCAAGTTTATATCCTTGCACCATTTTACCGCGCCCCAATTCTTTATTTCTTTATTAAAGCCCATTAAATCCCTAAGGTTAACATTCTCAATGTACGGCATCGCGACGGAATTTTTATTGCCTATCCTAATTGTAGGGATATTGCTTCGATCCTCAAATGTTTCTTTCCAGATCCTATTTGGGACTTTATAAGATTTGACACCGGTAAGATATTTAGCGACGCCATCTGTGAAACGATGGATAAAAGATAGGGGATAGCTGTCTACTATAAATATTTTTTCTCCAGTTGATAGCGTCTGGATGGCCGTTTGGGTGCTGAAATTTTCGGCTCGGCTGTCATATTCGGTCGCCGTTTTGTTTCCGGTAAAAAGCCGAGGTCCTTTATAACGGTCCTTTTTTTGGAGATAAGAAACGTTGTATTCCAACTCCTCTTGTTTTTTAACCGGAAATTCAATGCGGTCATGAGAAACAAGGTAGGGTTCAATATTTCCGAAAGGAGCGCGTTGGGATTTTTTATCTTCTTCTATTTTTTCTTTTATTTGTTTAAACTCCTCTTTTGATTTTTCAGAATAATTTTCGCTTTGGCGTTCTTGCGCCTCCGGATTCAGTTTTCTCTCTTTGGATCCCGCCAACGTTTCTTTGGCGGGCCGTTCCTCGGGTGTTTTTTGCTCCGGTTTATTCAAATTTTCCGTCAGCCGTTCAAATTTCATTGTTTTGATTATAAACTATTTTTTATAATTTGTCTACAAAATACTTTTGGCTTGGCGAAGCTCCGAAAAAGCGAAGCGGCGGAGATGGCGAGAATTACCCGCGACTCTCGCGCTCGCTGCCGCTCACACAAGGCCTGGGCACCGGCTCATCCCGACTTCTATGTTAATAAGATTGAACATCGGGACTCCGCCGTTCAATTCCCACCAAGTAGCTAAAAATAAACCGCCCTAAAAAAGGCGGTTTATTTTATCTGTGTGGAGATGGCGGGAATTGAACCCGCGTCTAAAGAGTTCGGCAAAAATCATCTACAAGCGTATTAGCTAAAAGCTAAAGAATTCGCTTTTTATTTAAGAAACAAGCTAAGCGAACAAATCTTGTTTCCGATCCTCAAAATATAACACCGGTTGCGGCCGCTAAGGCGACAGTCGGCCGATGCCTCGACGCGAAGTCGGGGGACTCCACGCTTACTTTGTAAAATTGGTTTGCTCAGTCGAAATAAAATAAATTTTACTTCTTCTTCGCTGGCCAATTTTAAGCGAAAGCTAAAGCGGGAGCGCCAATTTTAGAGTTGGCAATTTAGTTTTTGCTTCCTTTGACGGCGGAAGCGTACGGCTTGCCGATTAATGCCTATTCCTTTATCAAAGCCGATCATCCCCATTAAGCTGCTGAAATTATAACAGATTGTTTATGTTTTTTCAACCCCAGCGCACTAGGTGGCCCCGATGCCAAGCATCGAGGGCTTGCCGCGAGAGGCGGTCAATAGTCGCAGACCCTAATGACTTTGATTTTAGGGCTAACTGAAAGCCCGTTAAAAAGTGGGAAGTTGTCCCGTTTTTACATCAGGGCGTCAACCAATCTTTATCTGTTCTTCATCCGCTTTTCGTCACGAATTGTAAGCAAAAGATCTTCGAAGAGCCTATTTAATTCGTCAACGGAAATATTAAGCTCCCTAAGAATGGCTGTACTAATAGCTTTGGAGGCGGTGCCATTTTTTAGTTTTTCGATCAACTGAAGCAATTCTCCTTTATCCATTTAGTGATTTATTTTGGGAAGATCCCTTTTTTTCCTCTTCGGCCTCTTCTGCCGCTTCTTTTTCTTTACGATTTATCTTTCTTCTTTCTATTTCCATGCCGATACCACCAAGACCAACAATTACGCCGAAAGCCGCTAAAAATGAAGCGGTATCAGATAGACCCACAGAACCAGCGATCGATTCCGTTAAATGCCCGACCGCCCCCAAAGCTATTATTTCCACCACCAAACGGTGATTTGAAAGAAAATCTTTGATTTTATCAACTTTTTCTCCTACTCTTTTACTAAAAGATCTTTCCAGCAGTTCTTCGTTGACTTTAGCAATGTTCTTCGAAAGCCGGGTCGTCTTTTCAACCAATGATTTCTCGATATTTTCTGGAATTTCAGATTTATTTTCTTGATCTTTTTGACCGGGCCAGCTTTCTTTATTCATATTAATATTATAAACAAATTTTGCTGAAATATCAAGCCAGGAGGCGGCAACTCTTAATAAGCGATCAAATTTTAATAATTATTTTTTTAGCGCTATATTTTATTTGTTAAAATTTATGGCCGCACAAGAACTTCCCTAAAAATCTTTATAGCTTCGGCTATTTCTTTTTCGGTTGTCGGTCGGCCAAGAGTAAGACGCAGGCTGCCGCTGGCTCTTTCATCGGAATATCCCAGAGCTTTAATGACGTGCGAAGGCTTGGCGGCGCGGGCGGTGCAGGCGGCGCCGGCAGAAACCGAAAGCCCGTAAAGGTCCAGCTTTATTAAAAGGTCCGAAGCGCACCAATCCGGGAAGTAAATGTTTAAATTATTAGGTAGGCGGTCTTTAAGAATTCCGTTGAGTTTGGCGGGCGGATATATTTTTTTTATGTTTTTTAAAAGTTCGTCTCGGAGTTTTTGAAGGCGCTTCCCTTCGCTTTCTCTTTTGGCGGCAATAAGTTCAATCGCTTTGCCGAAGCCGACAATCGCCGGGACATTCAGGGTTCCGCCGCGAAGCCCCGACTCCTGAGATCCGCCGGTTACAAACGGCGCGATCAGCGCGCGGTTTTTAACATAAAGGCATCCGATTCCTTTCGGACCGTAAATTTTTTGGCCGGATAGACTCATTAAATCAACGCCTAATTTATCAACATTGCAATCCAAAAATTGGAGCGCTTGGACGGCGTCGGTGTGAAAAAGAGGATAATGATAGCCGCTGTTTTTTTTAAATTCTTTAATTATTTCCGAGATTTTTTTTATCGGCTGAATAGAGCCAATTTCATTATTGGCGCACATTACCGAAATTAAAATAGTTTGCTTGTCCAAAAGGGATTTGAGGCGCGCCAAATCAACGAAGCCGTCTTTTTTTATCTTTAATATTTCTACCTGAACGCCGTTTTTTTTAAGATCG
This sequence comes from Patescibacteria group bacterium, assembly GCA_023484365.1. The sequence continues at coordinate 580 of JAMDBA010000072.1, read as the reverse complement.
GCAGCGGTTTCCAAAATTGATTCGTGTTCAAACGCCGAAATAATTATTTTTGGTTTTTCCTTTATTGCAGGATGATTTTCTAAAAATTTTTTAATCGTTCCGCGGAGCGCCCAATTATTGGCTTCGGTGGCGCTGCCGGTAAAAAATATCTGGCGGGATTCGGCGCCAATAGCATTAGCTGCCGCGTCGCGCGCCCCGTCCACTCCTTTTAATGCTTCCTGGCCGAAATAATGGAGCGAACCGGGATTGCCGAATTTTTGCGAAAAGTACGGCTCCATCGCCTTTAAAACATCCGGATGAACCGGCGTGGACGCCGCGTAATCAAAATAGAGATGTCTCATATTTTTAGTATAAATCTCTTATTAAAAGAGGCAAAATAAATTAAAAATTAGATTTTATTTCCCAGCCCGATAAATTATAGTTTTTTATATTCTATTTTAATCTATATCGGGAATAATCTCCTTTGCCAATTAAAATTTACCTTTTTTACGTCTTCTTTGCCGCGTTGGGGCACTAAAAGGAAATTATTTTGTTTGCCGAGGTTGTAAATATCGCGGGTTATCAAAACATCGAGATCGGA
>JAMDBA010000052.1 GCA_023484365.1 Patescibacteria group bacterium | reverse complement strand
AGAGTTAAAAATGAATTTGAAATTATCGGCATTCAGCCTCATTCTCTTGTAACCGGTAAGCTTCGGCGTTATGCCAGTCTGGTAATTTTACTTGATATACCCGCCTTTTTTATAAGTATTTTTCAGGCATTATTTAAAGTTTGGCTGATTATGCCCGACGTCCTTTTCTCAAAAGGAGGATCGGGCGCTTTGCCGGTTGTCTTAGCCTGCCGGTTTTACCGAATACCGGTTATGATTCATGAATCTGACGCTGTGCCGGGCACGACTAACTATATTTCAGGCCGACATTTTTCAAAAGTAATTGGAGTAAGCTTTCAAAAATCCGCTTCTTATTTTGATCCCGCTAAAACCGCCGTGGTTGGAAACCCAATAAGGAGCGCGCTCTTATACAAACGGCCGGAACAGCCTAACGCCAAAACTCTTGTTGGCCTAGATCCCCAAAAACCCATTATGTTTGTTGTCGGCGGTTCACTTGGAAGTCAAAGGCTTAACGACTTTATTATTGATAACCTGAAAAATATATTATCAGTAACGCAAGTTATTCATCAAACTGGAGATAAAAATTTTAACGACATAAAAGAAAAAATAAAATCGTTATTCGGGGACGAAATCCAGGCGCAAAAATCAGGCTATGTATTTTTTCCTTTCCTTAACGAAAATCTCAAAACCGCTTATTCAGCCGCCGACATAGTGGTGTCGCGAGCCGGCGCGGGCGCGATTTTTGAGGCGGCTTCGTTTGGAAAGCCGATGATTCTAATTCCCTTGCCGGAAGCCGCCAATGATCACCAAAGAGAAAACGCCTATGAATTTGCCCAAACAGGAGGAGGCATAGTGATTGAAGAAGACAATCTTCTTCCCGATATATTTATTGAACAAATCAACACAATTATCGGCAATCCCGAAAAAGCCAAACAAATGGCGGAAGCTTCATTGAAATTCTTTATCCCGGGTGCCGCCGAAGCATTGGCCAAAGAAATAATAAAAATAACCGGAAATTAAAATTTCCTTTGCGGAATTACGCTGGCTGGATTAAAATTAAATAATGAATTTTAAGGAAATCCGAACCCGTTTAGCGCCAAGTCCGACCGGGCCGCTTCATATCGGCACGGCAAGAACGGCTTTATTTAACTGGCTTTTTGCCAAGCAAAATAAGGGTAAATTTATACTTAGGATAGAAGATACCGACAAAGAAAGATCTAAAAAGGAATACGAGGGGCAAATAATAGAAGGTTTGAAATGGCTGGGGCTTAATTGGGATGAAGGCCCTTACCGCCAATCAGAACGGACGGAAATTTATAAAAAATACCTCCAGAAATTGCTTGACGAAAAAAAAGCTTATTATTGCTACTGCACAAAAGAAGAGCTTGAGGCGGAAAAACAGGAAATGTCATCCCGGGGATTGCCGCCAAAATACAGCGGACGATGCAGAGAATTTAATCCGCCGGCCGGCGGACCGCCGGCAGGGAAAACGCCGCAGCTTATTCGCTTCAAGATGCCCGAAAAGGAAGTAAAATTTACCGACCTCATCCGCGGAGAAGTTTCTTTTGATTCCTCTCTTTTTGGCGATATAGCCATCGCTAAAAATTTAGAAACTCCTCTTTATAATTTTGCGGTTATAATTGACGACTTTGAGATGAAAATAAGCCACGTCATTAGGGGCGAAGATCATTTATCAAACACCCCGAAACAGATCCTAATTCAAGACGCGCTAGGCATACCGACTCCCGAATACGCCCATTTGCCGCTTATTCTCGCGCCAGACCGCAGCAAAATGTCCAAACGGGACATTGAAACATCTTTTTTAGAATACCGAGAAAACGGTTATCTTCCGGAAGCGATGCTGAACTTTATGGTATTGATGGGATGGCACCCTAAGGAAGACAAGGAAATATTCTCGCCCGAAGAGCTCATAAAAGAATTTGATTTGAGCCGCGTTCAGAAAACAGGCGCGGTATTTAACAAAGAAAAGCTTGATTGGCTTAATGCTTTTTACATCAGAAACGCTCCGGTAGAAAAAATTTTAGCTTATATCAAACCGCGACTAGAAAAAAGCAATTCGGACGAAAGTCTAAATTTGGCCGAAAAAATAATAAACATAGAAAAAGATCGCGCGAGAACACTTAAAGATTTTTTAACTCTTTCGGAATTTTTATTCAAATTACCCGATTATGAAGCAGGTTTATTAATCTGGAAAAAAAATACCTTAAGTCAAACTAAGGATATATTAAAAAAGATCTCGACGATATTAGAAAGCGCCCCCGCGGCAGATTTTACCAAAACGAAACTGCCGTTCGTCCTTGGAAATCTTACTGATAAAGAAGGAAAAGGAGACGTGCTCTGGCCGTTAAGAGCGGCTTTATCCGGCGCCAAAGCCTCTCCGGATCCCTTCTCAATAATAGAAGTTTTAGGAAAAGAAAAAACTTTAGAAAGGATAAAAATCGCCATTAATAAAATTTCATAAGATGCTAAAAAACGCTTTAAAAGTAATTATCGTTTTATTTATTCCGCTGTTAACGGCAGGCCTGTTTTTTTTATCTCCGGAACTGGTAGCCGCGCAATTATCAACATCAACGCAGCCGTCAAGCCGCGATCAGCTTCAAAATCAAATACAAGACAAATCCAAACAGCTTGACCAGATTACCCAGCAAATAACGACGCTCAACGGCCAATTACAAGAAACCCAAAGCGAGAAGAACACTCTTCAAAACCAAGTTAATTATTATAACACCCAGATTAAACAGCTTAATTTAAGCATTGATGCCAGCGGCGCCACAATTCAAAAGCTTGATTTGGAAATCCAGTCAATTAATTACGATATTAGCGACATAAACAATTCTATCGCTATAAAACAACAGGCAATTGCCGACACTTTAAAAAGCATCCAGCAAAACGACTCAACCAACCTTTTGACAATTTTTCTTCAAAACTCATCTCTTGCCGACAGTGTAGCCGAAGCCCAGAATCTGAAAGATCTTGAATCAAATTTACAAATAGATATTTCAAACTTAAATGACCTTGAAAATAATTTAAACAATAAAGTTACCGATGCGAAAAATAATCAGAACGCAATAGCTCTGGAAAGCCAAAATATGGCTTACCGCAAAGAAATAATCAACGAGCAAAATCAGGAAAAAGCGCAGCTGCTTCAAGTAACCAAAAATAAAGAAAGTAATTATTTAAGCATGGTGGATGATTTAAAAAAGCAACAGCAGGCGATTGCCGACGAAATTGAAGCGATTGATTCGGTTTTAAGGACAAAAATTGACCCGAGCTTGCTGCCGGCGCCGGTTCCCGGAGTCTTGGCGTGGCCGACAATAAGCGGCGCTCCGATAACTCAGGGTTATGGCAATACCAAGTTTGCCGAAACGGGTTATCGTAGCCATTGGCATAATGGTGTTGATATCGGAATCCCAATCGGAACACCTGTTTTTGCCGCGCAAGACGGCACCGTGGTTGCCAGCGCCAATCAAGATTTATACTGCTATCATGGCGCTTACGGTCAGTTTGTCGCAATTGATGGCACCGATAATCTAAGCACCGTCTATGGACATCTCTCGTTGCGTATAGTCAAAAAAGGCGATACAGTTAAAAGGGGACAGCTTATAGGATATTCCGGAAAAACCGGATACGCCACGGGACCCCACCTTCATTTCGGCGTTTTCGCTGGTCCAACTTTTTATATCGGCCCCAGCAAAACTTGCGGTCCCGCCGAGCCATACGGAGGAGATTTGAATCCGCTAAGCTATCTGCCAACCACTCACTAAATAAAATGGCCAATAAATTTTCCGCCAAAAGCGGATCCTCCAAAAGAGGAAAAATCAAAACATTAATTATTGTCGGCGCAATAACAATCGCCACCGGTATTTCGTTTGTTTCAATAGCCAAAGCCCAAAATCTTCCTAATTATGATCAAGTAATAAAAAGTTTGCCGGCGCCGGTGCAAAATTTAAGCAACACCGTTAAGCAAACTATCGCCAGCTCTCAAACGCCTTCATCTCAAAACAACATAGATTCTAAAACTATATCAAATTGGATTGCCGGCGCTCTTAATTGGATAACTACTCAATTTCAAAAATTAACCGGCGTAACCTTCAGCAGCCTATTCTCAACTATTATCAATTTTCTGGTTTGGCTGGTTAAAATAGTTATTGCTATAGTGGTAGGCATAGTAAATTTCGTTTTGTCGTTTTCTAAAAAATAACGATTTTATAAATAAAGCTTATATTTCCGCGTAAAGTAATAACGCGGTTTTTTTAATGGAAATTAATTGATGATTTTACCGCAGTCCCTGCATAAGGCGATAGTGAAGCTCCGCCAGCAGGAGTTGGCGGCTTCTTCTTATTTCGGCGCGGAGCGGAACCCCGTACCGAAAGCCTTCGGCTTGGCGCCTTCATCCCCAAGCAGAGCTTAGGGCTTTCTGGTGCGCGGGTAAACAGACTATTGACAAATACAAATTACTTGTTATTATGAAAAAAAGCTCTTTGAAAGGAGGAAAATATGAAAAAGGTCAAAATACTACTGACGATGCTTGTTGTGTTTATGACTGCCGCTTCGGCGAACGCCATTGATATCCAGTTTTTGCCCAAAACGCCCGGAGGGCTGGAAATACGCGCTTACCCCGACTATAAGAACCTTATCGGATGGGAAGCGAATATTTACAACAACCCAAGATTACTCCAGATCGGAAGCGCCGCGCTCGGTATTAAATGCGATGTTAGGCCGATATCAGGAGATAGGCCAACCGGAGTTGATTTTAAAACCATAAATTTTAATTTATGGCCGGAAATCAGCTACGACATCGACAGCGCGCAAACGGTAACGTTCGGCTGGTACCACTGGTCAGAACACTGGTATCATCGCGACAAAGACTGGCTGATGAACATCAATATGTTGGCAGCCGACTATAAACGCAAAACGAAAACCGACACATTATACGCGTTTATAGGGGATAACTACGACGGCGACAATTATCCCATTACTTGGCTGGCAAAGGTGGCATATCAGCGCAAATTTTTAAAGTATTTGGAGCCGGGAGTATTCGAAACGGCTTTCAGATATGATAAAAAAACACTTTTTTTAACCGACATCCAATTGGCTGTAAATTTTAAAGATAAATACAGCATAATCGGAGGTTATAAAATCGGAAGCGCGCCTATGATAATGCTTCAGCCAACAGGGCCTTACTGGGGATTCGTCTGGCATTGGAAGTAGAGTAGCCAAAGCCCCGCGTTATACGCGGGGCTTTTTCTGCGCCAAAGAATCTGGCGCTTCTGCGTAAAATTAGGTAATTATTATTTTAAATATCCGATTTTTTTCAGCATATATTCATTTTCCCATTCCCAAAGTTTTTTGGCGCCTAAAAACGCTTGGAAATCTTTTTCCCAAAAAGGGAATTCCTGAAGCTCTGCCTCGCCTTTTAACTCCGACCATTCGTGTTCGCAATTAGTTTTACCACCGCGGGGAATTTTTATCTTTTTCCGGCCGCCTTTTTCCCTTAGTGTGGCGCCGCATTTAAGGCAAGTCTTAATCTGATCAATTCTTAAAATCCAACGTGTTTCCAGGTTTTGAAATTCATCAGCGAGAGCCGCCACATAAGCCGAAGTTTGCAAGTTATAATCACGGTAAATTGATTGGGATGTTTTAATATCCAAAACGCCGAATTTCCCGTCTATAGACGCCAAAGCATCAACTGTTCCGGCATAACGATGCTCGTAATTAACTATTCGGCGCTCAACATAATCGGGCCGGGTATGAATGCCGTTTTTGGAAAGAATGTCCAAAAAGGCGTCTATCGCCGGCTTTATGTCTTGCGTAATAACCGGATTCTCGTCCAAAAGCAGAGACTCTACGGTTTCGTGGATTTTAGTGCCTTCTTCGGCGGATTTTTGGGCGATCGCCTGGCCGGCATTATAATTAGCGACTTCGCCGTAAAACCGGTAAAGCGCCGGCTTGGCTTTAATGTCTAAGATTTTAGTCACCCGCGGGTACCAAACACCGTCAATTTCATGCCCAGATGATTCTTTGAAGCCAGCCTCGCTTTCGTAAAACATCTTTGGTTATTTTGAAATAACACACCAAAAATCTCCGCAGCCGACTAATTTATTAAATCCATTATTTTCAAAACGCTGTAATTCGTCCAATGCGAAACTATCCGATTGAGAGGTTGGCCTAAAAACAACTCCGAATTTAGGATTTTGCGAAAAACAAGACGGAGACGATAAAATATGTTCCTTAATATACCACTCAATATTGCTATTAAGAGCTACACCGCTCTCGCTTTGGCCAAGACAAAGTTCGTCGTTGCCTATTTGCGGTTTTAATTGCTGGATTAAAGGAATGTCATTCGGCCCCAAAATTAAAAATTGATTGTAAAAGAAATCAAGCTTTTGAAGCGAAAAATAAAATCCGGCTCCAAGAGCGGCAATAATTATAATATAACCAAGAATTTTTAAATTAAATTCTTTAATAAGGCTCGCTAAAAGAAATCCGTTAAGCAGGGCGACCGCCGGCAGGAAATCAATCACGCCAAAAGGATGGGTGCTCCACTCGCGAAAAACCAAAATAACAAAAAGCGGAGCTATAATAACAGGAAGATAAAAAATATGGTTATCATTTTTTATTTTAGCCAAGAGCAAAACCAATCCCAAGGCGGCGCCAATTAAAAACAAAATATTAAAGTTTAATTCGCTAATCCAAATTATCCGGCTTAACCAGCCGCCCAGCGGCAGGCCGGCGGAGCGGTTAAAGAACTGGCTTTGGAGGCCGACAAGCGCGCTAACGCCGTTTAAGGCGTAAAGCTGGCCAATAACAGCCAAAAACAGCGAAATAGCGGCAATCGGCAGCGCGACAAGCAAAGTTTTCCTTTTTGGCGTTGCTTTGCCTTCTTTAGTCAATAAAATAAACAGCCAAATGGCCGCCGGCATAAAATAATAAAACCAAACCGATAAGCAGCCATAAATTACCGACGCCCAAAAAGCGTAAAAATAAAACTTTTGCCATCTGCGGTTTTTTTCAAAATAGTAAAAGATAAAAAGAGAGAAAGTTATCAGCGACAGCGGGGCTACGAAAACCGTCAGCTCTAACACTTTGCCGTAATAAGCCGTCCCCGGAAGAATGGCAAATATTAATCCAACCAAAAACGCCACAAGAACGCTCTGCGATATTTTTCTTACGGCAAAAAAGAATAATACCAGCCCTAAAGCGGTAACTAAAATAGGCCCTATTTTGGTCGTAACATCGCTGGCGCCAAAAATTAAATAAATAAAATAAGTCGGCAACAAAAACAAAGAGGGATGGTCGGTATAAAAATGGCCGAAAGCATCTTTTAAATTATTGAGCCAGTCAACATACATCCCAAATTTCATCGCCAAAGGATTAAATTTTACCCAATTAAGCGCTGATAATCCGTAAATGCCGTTATTGTCTTCGCTTACGTGGATAAACGGAGCCTTAATGTTTTGAACAATAAGATAAATATAGGCGGCAAGAATTAAAACCAAGCCCAAAAACGATAATGTTGATTTTCTATTATCGGCGCCAAAAAACCTTAACCACAACATTTTCCCCAAAACTCTTAAGCCGTCTTTTGGCTTTAATTTTTTGCCACCGGACTTATTGCGGGGTAAATAATTTATAAAGACATCTTCCATCGGCAAGCCAGATTTAACCAAACCGTAGGTCAGCTCAACCGCGTCGTAGGAAAAATCATTGGCGGGATAGCTCCAAAGCGCTGCGGCTATTTTTTTAGGGAAAACCTTATAGCAAGTGGAAATATCACTTAAATGGCTCCAAAACAAGACATTAAAAATCCTTGTTAAAATAAGACTGCCGAAAAACAGGGGATTGTCCTTAAACCTCGCGCCGCTTTTAACTCTTGAGCCGATAACTATCTCGGCCTTTTTGGCAACTATCGGTTCAAGCAGCTTTTGGTAATCGTTGGGGTCATATTCCAAATCGGCGTCCTGAATAACAATATAATCACCGGTCGCTTTCTTAAAACCTTCTTTAAGAGCCGCTCCCTTGCCGCGGTTTTTCTCTTTTAGAAACAGCTTAAAAGCGCTTGAATTCTCGCCCGCGGCAATCTTTTTTAAAACTTCCTTTGTTTTATCGGTTGAGCCGTCGTCAATGACTATAATCTCCTTATCCCAACCGGCAGGCAGCGGCGCTGATTTAACTTTGCCCACAACCTCAGCAATAGTTTTTTCTTCGTTGTAGCAGGGAATAACTATAGAAAGCTTCATAATCTTCTATTTTACAATAGAAATGTTAAGATACAAGCATGTTTTCTGTGGTTGTATTATAATTCGTAAATTATGAATAATATAAAAAGAAATAAGGATCTCTCGACGAATATCATATCTTTTCTAAAAACACGAAGATCTATATTTGTTAAAATTTTAAATTTATGGCACCCGTTACGCAATAGATTATTCGCTCTTTGGGGAGTAAAAGACGGATATTTTTCGCTAAAAGATTTCTTCGCTCTCTTGCTACCCGTTTCCTTTACGCAAAAACGAGAAATTATCCCTAAATACGATGAATTTTTGAATAAAAAATTTAAGCAACAAATCTCTCCTTTTATTTTAAAAGATGGGTCAATATCTATTTTTAATAAATCATTTTACGGAATTAGTTATCAAGAATCGATAGAATTGATAAACGACGTAATCGCTTCCGATCAATACTCCGCAAAGAAATACCTATCAGAGCGCTCCGTAGTAATTGATGCAGGAGGAAACATTGGGACGTTTTCTGTGTTTGCAGCCAACCTTTCTCCGAATGGCTATGTTTACGCTTTTGAGCCGGTCAAGAAAACATTTGAGCTGCTCAAAAAAAATACTCACCATTATCATCAGATTAAATGTATTAATGCCGGTTTGGGAGAAAATCGCTCAGTAAAAAAAATATTTATTAACAACAAAAGCACGGGGGGGAGCGTTTTTGAAGATAGCCCGTTTTACACGGGAACTTCTGACGCTGGGCAAGGAGGGCGTTTTGAAGAAGCAGAAATTATGACTCTTGATTATTTTGTGTATGAAAATAAAATTTCACAAGTTGATTTTATAAAAATTGACACCGAGGGATATGAAGCGAATGTTTTACGAGGAGCCAAAGAAACCATACAAAAATTCCGCCCAGTAATAGCAATGTCTGCCTATCATAACCAAAACGACAAAAAAGATCTCCCCTTTATCCTAAAATCAATTTACGCAGACTATATTTGCGAATTGCATAATGATCACGAAGAAGACTTTTTATGCTATGTTAAAAATAAATAGCAAACTAAAAATCAGAGCTAATAATAATTATAAAAATTTAATCAACCACCAAGGAAAAGGCGGCGTTATCAATATTGTGTTTTCTTCTGACGATAATTACGCTCCCTTGCTTGGAATAGCGCTTTGCTCTCTCTTTGAAAATAAAAAGGTGGATCGCCGTATTAAAATATTTATAATTGATAGCGATATATCTTCTAAAAACAAAGGCTATCTCAAAATCCTTGCAAACAAATACAATTTCTTTATAGATTACATCAAGCCGGATAATAAATTTTTTACAGGGTTGCCTGATTCTTCGTGGCCTCTTGCGGCCTACCATAGAATTATTGTTGCCAGGCTTATTCCTTCCGAAGTTAAAAAGTTGATATACCTAGACTGCGATATTATGATAAAAAAAGACTTGTCCGATTTATTTTTTACTGATTTAGAAGGAAAAATATTAGGCGCGGTTCCTGATCCGGCGGCAAACAACGAGTCTCGCAAGCGACTCGGTATTCCAGAGGAAATTGACTATTTTAATTCGGGAGTTTTGCTTATTGATTTAGATTTGTGGAAAAAAAATAAAACAGAACAAAAGATTTTAGATTTTATGTTTAAAAACAAAGAAAAACTTAAATATCCAGATAACGACGCCCTAAACGCCGTCTTATTTAATGATTGGCTAAGACTTCCCGAAAAATACAACGCTTTCCTTTACTCAAAAATTAACGATCCTTCAATTATCCATTTTACTAGCGAGAAACCCTGGTATTACTTATCCGCCGATCAATACCAAAAAGAATATCTTGCGTACGTTAGTAGGACACCATGGAGAGATCATTGGTTTAGAAAATTATTAGCCCCTTCGTTCGCGAAAAAATACCACTTCCTAAAAATCGGTTTACGCATAAAAACTATCGTCAAGCAATATAAATTCGCATTAGGATATCACAATCACACGCATAGAAAATGAATAATTTTAAATGTAATTTATGCGAAAAATCACGGTCTAAAACCATTCTTGAGTTTCTTCCCAAAGATTATCATGGACAAGTTTTGCAGAAACACACGCTAGAGAAATGCCTCTCCTGCGGTCTTATTCAACTTGAACCAAAACCATCCCAAGAAGAAAATACGGTTTTCTATGGGCCGAATTACTATACTCAAAATCAGCAAACAGAATACGCTCAGAAAATGCTTTATCGCACCAACAAAGAAAAAGTTTTATATTTATTGAGACGCAATCCGTTTCAGTTAATATCAAAATTTATAAAGCGCATTCTAAGCGAAAGAACTAGATTCTTAAAAAATGGAAGTCGATTGCTGGATGTAGGCTGTGGTAACGGAGTCTTCCTGCTTAACTTGGCACGAGCAACAAAAAAGAGAAATTATTCCATGGAACTAAGCGGCGTAGATATATTTCCGCCGGATAATAAGGCCCTTGAAAATCATGGCATTCGCCTTTTTGGCGGCGGGTTTACCGTAAATAAATTTCCACCAGGATACTTCGATTTTATAGTCGCTCACCACTCTATTGAGCACTTTGATAATCCCGCAGATATATTCAACGAACTCTATAAAATTACCAAAAAAGGTGGTTTGTTAGCACTTGAAGTCCCGAATATCGCATCGTTTAGTTATGCTGTTTTTAAAAAATATTGGTCAGGGATCGCGACGATTGGTCACGTATTTTATTTTTCTCCAAAAACATTGAAAGATTACGTTAGGCGCGCTGGTTTTAAAATTATAAAAATAAGATTTACGGAAGATCCCGAAACATTTCTTTTCAGCTTATTAAGAAAATTAAAAATTAAAGAAAGTAAAGTAGAGATCATAGCTCGCAATCCGATATTAAATATCATTTTTTGGCCCGGAGTAGAATTATTAAACTTATTTAAAATAGGTGATTCAATTGAAATAATCTTAACTAAAGAATGAACAAAGCTATGAATAATTTATCAGGAATAATTTTGACACATAATAATGAACAAACTATTAAAGATTCCGTAACTTCAATTAAAGATATTATTAATGAGCTTATAGTGATTGATGACTTTTCAACAGACAAGACAACGGACGCCATAAAATCTATCTACCCTACCGCAAGAATTTTTAATTTTTAATTTTCTTAATAAGCTGAAAAGAAATGTTTCGGGATCGATAAATCAAGATATCCTTGGATATTAATGATAGATTCCGACGAAGCTATAAGTAAAAATTTGGCCGACTCCATTAAATCCCAAATGAAAAATCCTGACGGCGATGCTTATGGCTGTATTCGCTTAAATTTAATTTTAGGAAAATATGCAAAGGAAAAAATGCCACGACCAATTATCTTTAAGAATAACTTAAAATTTAAAGGGGCGCTTCACGAAAATATTCCTTCTCTTCGTTTAAAATATCTTAAAGGATTCCTAATCCACAACTATTGGATTGACACGACGGACTGGATCAATGATATCAATACTTATTCAACTAATAGAGCGAAAAAATGGGTATTGGAAAATAAAAACTACGGTCGCTTTCAGCTTGCCTTAATAGCGATTGTTATGCCTTTTTATGCTTTTACAAAATTATTCTTTGGACAACAAAGATGGAAGAGCGGATTTTTTGCTGGTTTTTTATATTCTCTGACTTCGTCTTTAGAATGGGTAGTTGTTGTTTTAAAATATTATGAAATAAAATATAAAAAAGACGCAGACGTAAATGATATTAAATAACTTTATTAATCCTAAGCGCGATCCACGACAAATAAATTAAATATTATTAAAGCTGCCGTCCCTACTACTTAATCACAAGCATCTTGCCGTCTTTTATGGATGTAACTACTCAGCCTAAACGCAGCTAAAAAACGGCGCGAAATATTATGTTGACGAACTTATGACCGACAAACAAATAAAAAATTTTGTTTATGAGTATGCCAAGTCTTCTATTCCCAGCACTCTTGATAATAGAACGTGGGTGGAAAATTATTTTAAACAAGCCGAGAAGATTCGCGCTTATTTAAAGCCGGGTGCAAAAATTCTGGATTGGGGAGGGTCGCATGGACATGTAAGTTTTATCCTTGAGCAATTTGGATTTAACCCAACGCTTTATGAGTACGCCAAAGCAGAGGGAGCGTAGGCGCCAACATTTTCAGGCGTCGGCAAATTTAAGACAGTAATAGGATCGGATCCTATTAAATTACCCTTTAAGAACGATTCTTTTGATGCCGTGGTTGGTTTTGGGGTTTTAGAACACGTAGAAAACGCCGAGCAATCTCTTGTAGAAATCCATCGTATTTTAAAATCCGGAGGCTATTTTTTTGTTTTTAATTTGCCGCAAATATATTCTTTATCTGAATATCTAGCGCCTATTTTCATAGGAGAGAAGGAGCGTCATGACAGGAAATATAAATCTGCGACTTTAAATAATCTTTTAACAAAATCCGGTTTCCGAGTCGTAAAAATAGGGTTTGATAACGCTCTGCCCAAACGCCTCAAGCGTGGTCCGCATGTAATTTTTCTACCATTATATAATTTATTCCCTCAACAAATAATTTTAATTGATCGCTTAATCACGAAATTACCCGTCATCAGAAATATTTCAAATTCACTTTTCGCTGTTGCGTTAAAGCAAAACCCCACTAATTAATTTAGCGGGGTTAATATTGTTAATAAATTTTATACAATACCTCGTCGTAGAGATGTCGACGGGTGATGTCTGATAAATCTTTAAAGGTTTTTACCTGTCTTACCAAAAACTCTTTTGCCAATCTATCTCCATGCGGCAGCATCGTAAAATAGTGGGGGATAAGCTCAAAATCATTATTCGTTCCCGTCTGATATTTTATGGATAACCATAGACTTCGGCGCATATCTTCAAGTTTTTCTCTGGAATAACCGTTTGTCATAAGATGTTTTTCCGTAATATCGCCAAGCGTCTTAAAAGTAAAATCTTCCTTGGCTATAAATTCATTGGCAACGACATGGCCTTTGGGTAAGTAAGCAAAATAATTAAAAAGGTTTTGCAGTATAATCATTTTTCCCTTATAACGTTCGTTTTCTGTTTTGGAAAACGGGACTCTTTGCCTTTGCGCTTTCTCGTTTTGAATCCAGCCTCTATCGTTATGGTAGAAATTCAACGTTGACCGGCTAAAGAAGCTGTCACCTAAATCGTCGTTATTGCCATTATAATATCCTTCGCGAACGCAAAATTCTCCCAATGCTGTTCCTCGATAGGGGGCGAAGATCGAGGCCCAAGCTATATCGGGTTTGATTTTAACATTCATTTCAAGAGTTTTTAAATCAACCCCTAGATCGCCACACGGAACGCCAAGCATTTGTTCTGTGCGCAACTTCAAGCCAGCCGCTTTTATCTTGCGACAACCATCGTAAATCAATTCGTTTGGCATCTTACGCTTCATTAACGAATTTCTAATCCAAGGGTCGGCCGACTCAATAGCCGTAGTAATGCCCAAGCAGCCCGCCTCCTTGAAAAGTTTAAGCCGTTTTGAATCGCGAGTAAGCTCTAAACGAATCTGAGCATGCCAAGGTATACCGACTTCTTCGCGATAACGATTGGCAAAATCCGCCAGCCAATTCAAATCAAAGCCTAAAACATCGTCTTGAAAATATATCATTTCACACGGCCAACGGTCTTTAATTTCTTTTAGTTCAGATATTACGTCGTCAATCGGACGGAGTTTAAGTTTAAATCCACCGTAGAGTTTGTTGTAGCTGCTATTATAACAATAACTGCAGGTATAAGGGCAGCCCATTGATGTAATAGAACTCTTTATACGGCTATTGCGATGCGCGGGGCTATCAGCATAAAACGTTTCTCTGTCTGGCGTCGGGAATCCTTCGGAAAGCATCTCTTGTGAAAATATAATCCCGGGAACAACGCGACTATCAAGAATCTTATGAAAACTCGCGAATCCCTCACCCTTGACAACGTAATCTGCGTAAGGCAAACAACTGTCAGAAAAATGAGTAGGATGCGGCCCTCCAACAACAGTAACAACGCCTCTTTCCCTTATTTTTTGGGAAAACGACAGGAATTGTTTATGGCTGCCAGTATAAATATTAAATCCGACTAAATCCGGTTTAAATTCAGCTACCGTTCTCTCAATTAACGAAAAATCATAATTCTTTACCATCAATATTTTGCTGGTATGACCAAGCTTTTTGGCTATTCCCGCCAAATAAAGCAGCCCCAACGGCTCAACGAGTGAAAAATTGGCTATAAATAATACTCTCATTTGCCTTTTCTCCTTTGTTAATGTACTGTAGGTATTATAAACATCATTATGAGCGGAAGTCAACCAAATTTATTTACCTATACATACAAAAATAAGACCGTAACGATCATCTCTAGTTTTATTGACGTTATAGGCTACGCTTTGTTTTCCCGGTCAAGAAAACCGATTGAAAAATCTGGCGTGAATAAAATATTAGTCGCGCGTCTAGATCAGATTGGCGATAATTTTTTGGCAACATCTTTTGTTGAAGAAATCAAAAAAATATTCCCTCTTGCCGATGTTGACGTGCTTACGGGAGAGAAAACTAAAAGTATTTGGGAGAACAATCCTTTCGTAAATAAAATCATAATTTTTAATAATCCGCGGCTTCAAGGCGGACCAAAAATATCATTTAAAATTTTACGCACTATAGTTAAAAATTTAAAAAAAGAAAAGTATGATTTATTTGTTGATTTAAGAGGGGAACCCCTAACCGCTCTAATCGGATTTTTAGCGAAAATACACCAGAGAGTAGGCTTTGTCGGACATGAAGTTTTAGGATTCCTTTATACCGCCTCGGCGATCTACCAAGAAAATAAAAATGAGTGGCTAAAATACAACGATATTCTTGCTTTGTTTGACCACCCTAAACAATTACCGCTGCCTAAAATTTATCCGACCACTCAAGAGAATAACGCTGTTAGCGAAATTATAAAAAATAAATTTAGTGATAATAAAATTATTGCAATTCACCTTACGTCAGGCGCGCAATATAAAATTTGGCCCACGGAAAATTTTGCGGAGTTGACCAATAACATCCACAGGCAATATCCATATACCGCCTTTGCCGTCATGGGCGCAAAAGGGGACGAGCGTTTTTATGAAAAATTCCAATCAAATATTGATTTCCCGGCAGTCAATTTAATCGGCAAACTTTCAATTAGAGAAAGTTATAAATTTTTATCCTATGCATCGCTTTTTATCGGCAACGATTCTTCTCTGGCGCATTTCGCGGGAAGCCAGGGCGTCCCAACCATTGGTTTGATGAATATCGCTATTGGCGGAGCAGAGAGAGGGAAACCGCCAGGAAATAAAGTGTATATTTTAGAAGGAAACAACCCCGAACACCATTGCCAAACTAAAAATTGCGCCTATCCTTGTCCGAATATGGAAACAATTAAAGTCGCCAACGTTTTTAATACTGCTAAAAAAATATTAAAATAAAAAAATGACTAAAAAATACGGTAATTTAATTAAAAAATTCATAGGTAATATAACCAGGAGGAGAGACGGCTGGAAAAAGAAATTGACTAAATTCTTAAAATTTTTTTACTTATTAATTATGCTTCTAATTGAAATAATCGGCGATATTTTGTTTTTTTGGAAAAGATTTAAAAAGCAGCCAATAGCTAATCCAAAAAAGATATTAATAATTAAGATTGATCAGTTTGGCGACGTCCTATTTTCCACTTTTATATTGCCGCTGATTAAAAAAAAATGGCCCAACGCCATAATTGATTATATTATTAATCCAAAGACAGAATTTATTCTGAAAAAAAATCCTCAAATAAATAAAATTTATTTCTGGGACGACCCATTCCTGTATTTCTTGCTAGGAAGAGAAGGGAAAAGGGGAAGACTGTCAGAAGCGCTAAAGAACGATTTAAAAGCTCTTAAAACACTTAAAAACGAACATTATGACGTCGTAATTAACACCCGCGCTTATTCGCCAAGCTCTAATGTGTTCTGGAAATTAATAAAGCCAAAAAACTTAATCGCCTTTGAAATGTCAGAGCAAAGCTTTTTAGCCGATTACTGGGCGCACTATAATCTTCAAGAAGAGGATTGGAAAAATTATTTGAATTTATTAAAACCGCTTGGAGTTGACGTTTCAAAAGCAGGATTTAGCCCTCGCTTTTACGATTTTGACGACGAAGGATTGAAGAATAAAATTCCCGAAGCACTTAAGAATAAAAAACTGGTTGCCGTCTCGCCGGTTTCTTTCGATAAAGAGCGACTTTGGCCAAAAGGGGATTGGTCTAAAGTTTTCGAGTATCTCACTAAAAAAGATTATACTTTGGTCTTGACCGGACTAAAATCTCAGGAAGAATATTTAAAAAATCTCGTTTCAGAAGGAAATTATCAGAACATCATAATCGCCACTAATCTAACCATACCAGAAATAGGGAGTTTATTCCGGCTATCCAAGTTTTTTATCGGCATAGACTCGTTTCCGGCTCATCTGGCTTTAGCAACGCAAAAGCAAGTCATCTGCGTAGTCAATGAAAAAATTTATTACCTTAAAGGATATTCGCCAAAAATTCATTTCATAGATGCTCGCTCAATGATTCCCTTACTTAAGACTGTCAAGATATTAAAGATCGGCGACGACAGCCAAAAGGCGATTGAATTTATAAAAGAGGTAGAAAACAGATGAGAGTTGCTGAATTCATCTCGTTTCGCTTAAAATCCAATTAACAACCTCTCTGAAATTTACAGCTTTAAAATCTACTAAGTCCTGAATTGGTCTTTCTTTCAAGAAAACCGCTACCGTTTTAACGCCTGCGTTCCTTCCTGTCTGCATATCTTTCAAATCATTGCCAATAAAAAAAGAGTTTTTGATATCAACGTCATAATTTTTAATAGCTTGATTGACTAAATAAGGTTTGGGCTTGCGGCAATCACAATTGTCACTAGGATGATGAGGGCAGTAATAAATTGCGTCTATTTCAACCCCTTCTTTTTTGAGCAGTTTAATTATTTCTTTATGAACATCGCCAAGCTCTTCTTTAGTAAAAATTCCCCGGCCAATACCAGATTGATTTGTAATAATAAAAATCAAAAATCCATTTTTACGTAACGCTCTAAGCGCTTCAATAGCCCCATCAATAAATTCAATTGCTTCGGGGTCATGAAAATATCCCTCATCCTTTATGAGAGTATTGTCGCGGTCAATAAAGATAGCCTTATGCATTACAAAATAAACAATATCGCTGTTTACTAAAAAAATCCATATTTACAGATAAAATAGGCGAGCGAAACACAGGCGAAAAATTAAATAAAATTCATAATAAAAATAGCCAAAGTTAATTTAATTTTTATTTTTTAAGCCATCGCGCTTAATAACCTTCGCCTATTCTCGTCTATTCTGGCGTAATATTAAGGGGATTGGGACTTTATCCTTACTTATACTGTCGCACAATATACCTTTTACGACATATATAGAAGAAACCCCTCTCAAAAGGACCTATAAAATAAGATCCGCGGCTTTTAGGGACACGCCGCAATATCCCGCTGTATTATCATAAAACAGCGCGTATTATTAAAAATTACTAAAATAAAAATAGCAAAATAATCTAGATACACAACAATCAACAGATTAAAAAATATGCAATAACTACCCTATTAATCATTAAAACCGGAGCTGAAACGCCCAATGATGATTTGACATTAAAATAACGATGGCTTAAAATACATTTTATACGATATAAATACCATTTAATTAAACTATGGCTCATACAAAAGCAGGAGGTACAACAAAATTAGGACGAGAGTCCCGCTCAAAAAGATTAGGAGTTAAAATCCAAGACGGCCAGCCGGTTAAAATCGGTCAGATTATAATACGCCAAAGGGGCACCAAGTATTTGCTTGGTAAAAACGTTTGCATTGGCGCCGACGACACTATTTACGCCGCCATCAATGGAACCGTGAGATTCAGCGTCAAAACTAAAACTTCTTTTGACGGATTTAAAAAGAAAAGGACGGTGGTATCTGTCGCAAAATAATAATTCAACAACTCCAGAAAATTATTGAAAATCCCGCTCTGTAATCCAGAGCGGGATTGTTTTTTAAATTTTACTGTCTTTTGTTATAACCGAATTTACAAGACACTTATCAAGAGGCGTGCCCTCAACAAGATGATGAACCAACTTCTTTATGTAAGGCAACATGGCCGCCGATATCAACGGCGACGATCTTTCTGGCACCGTTCCTGGTAAGTTAGGAATTGCATATATTTTCCTTCCGTCAACTACATAAGGCGCTTCAGACGGCGGCGTAGGCTTGGAATAAACGCAGTTTCCGCCTTCGTCTATCGCAACGTCAACTATGGTGGCGAATGTCGGCAAAAGACGAAATTCTTTTTCGGTGATTATTTTCGGCGCAGGCGTGTTTACGACTCTCGCGCCAAGAATAACAATATTAGCCGATTTTAAATATTCCTCTCTGAGCTCCGAGTCTTCAATTATCTCCGTATTGTCATGGATCCACCTCTTACCGCCGTTAATCCTCCTGTCTACGCATATCAGCCATAGTTTAATTAAATGGTATTTATATCGTATAAAATGT
>JAMDBA010000023.1 GCA_023484365.1 Patescibacteria group bacterium | reverse complement strand
TAAAGCATAAACTTTGCCTTTTTCACTGACTGCCCTGGCAACAAAAGTAGTAAAAGCGCCGCTTCCGCACCCAACCTCTAAAACCTGCATATCTTTTTTTATCCCGCTACGCTGTTTTATTTTATCGGGTGGTTGTAATTTCCTTCTGTAATTGCTGCCTAAAATAGGTCCGACAAATGCCGGGCAGGGAAATGAAATGATTTTCGGCCTACTCTAATAACAACTTGGTATAAAACAAATAATCTAAAAAGTGCTAATAAGATTTTAAGTATCATAATTTACAATTTATTTTATTAACTCCTCTATCGGAACACCAAACAGCTTAGCGATTTACGCAATAGACAGTGATTCCGGCAATTTTTCTTTTTTCTTAGTCATAATGATTACACTTAAAGCTTTACATTATTATACTAAATATAACAAATCGTTCCACGCGATAAAAATAAATATTTATAATATTAATAGGCAATACAGCAAACTACATTAAAAATTTACCATCAAACCCCAGTAACAGAAATTTCATTTCGCTCCAAGACAGAGAAAGTTGAGTAGCTCGAAACAAGACAAGTGGAGATTTACGGACGAGGACGTGCGTGAGTTTTTGAATAAAGATAAAAAACGAGGTTTTTCAAAAAAATAAAAAACCGCCTCTTGCGAAGCGGGTGGGTTTTGTTTGCGAGACCCACAATCTCGCCTTGAGCGACTACTCGCCGCTGACCTGGAACTCGGGGAATGCCGCCTGCAACATCTGAACGGTTCGCTGACGGTCAGGTTCTCTTCCATAGGTTGCACTATCGGCCCAAATGGAGATGGCCTTCGCCTTGTGGTCGATTTTGATTATGCCCCCTCCGATGCAACGAGCTTTCAGACCGCGCGGTTTCAATTTTCGCCGCAGAGCAGCTAAAATTTCGGAGTGGTATTCGTAGCGCCGACTAGCTCGCACAACCAATCTGCTGCCACCGTTGCCGTCGGCCAGTTGGGCTACGATAAACTTGCAGTAGAGGTCGTCCTCGGGCGAGGAGTCAATCACAACTTCGGGAACTTTCATAGTAGTCATTTCGTTTCTCCTTTGTAATAGGTTATCAGACAAAACCGCCTGATTCTCTGATTATATTAGAGCAAATAAATTGGATTTGTCAATAGGTATTTTTACCCCAAATTGGCTCAAATTATATATTTGAATACTTGCCTTTTTGTTTTAAAAGAAACGACCCCATAACAAAAGTTGTTTTGGAAGAAATTTTTGAAATTTCTTTTAGAGAGGCAAGAATTTCATCTGATGATATTTCTTTCTCGTAGTCTTTTATCAAATCAAGTTCCAAAGGTCCAGGCAGAAAATATTCAGGAAAAACAACTAGATCCAGTTTCTTGAGGTTCTCCTTATTTTTCTTGATAAGATCTTTAACTCTCTCTAGATTTTTATGAACCCTGAGGAATTCTGGTAAAAATTAAAAATAATCAATATTAATAATCATTATTTATTAGATTTTGTCCAGAATTGCCTGTTGAATAATTTTATTCTTCACTCCTTCCTTCTGTAATATTTTTATGTTTTTTCCAAATGTTAATATAATTATTTGAAAAACATACTGTTAGAATATAATGATAATGATGTTAATATACAATCTCTATTTTTATGTTATATAAAAAACCCCAAAAAGTCAACATCAACCATTTTTAAGGAAGGTCCTTAGTGTTGCCCGCGCGCGGGCGTTATTCATAAGTAAATCATCGTTATTTAATTTAAGATTATTAAATCATTGGACCTTGAATTTATTATATGTCAAACTCAATCCGCGGGCAAAGACGAACGGACAAAAAGTGAATATGAGTTGGGGGAGAAAAATTTCTGTCTGCCGAACCAGTCTAAATCCGTTCAACCTGTAAGAATGTTGTATAGTTCTCCTTTAAAAACATCTTCTAAACTAAGACTGAAAAAAATTTAATTAACCAGCAAAGAAAAATTAGGTATGAACGGAAAAAAATTTTTAAATATCGCTTTGGTCGCAATTATCGTCATACTTGTCGGATCGACTGGATATTTTATTTTTATGAAAAATTTGCCCAAAACGATAACGACGACTCAACCAACCACCACTCCTATTAAAACTGAACCAACGACAACAATAACGTATAAAAACACTCCGTACGGTTTCAGTTTTGTCCTACCGTTAGATTGGGAAAATTATTCTATCGTTCTGGATCAGTGGAAAGGTTTCACGATGGGCCCGAATGGCGACGAGCCAAATGAACGCGGTCCGTTAATTTCAATAAGGAATCCGAGATGGACCACTAAAACACCATATCAAGATATTCCAATTATGATTTTTACGCTTAAGCAATGGGATGAGTTGCTGCGAGGAAATTTTTACATTGGCGCGGCTCCGATTAATCCTAGCCGCCTCGGTTTTAACGCTAATTATGTTTTTGCTCTGCCCGCGCGCTACAACTTTGCCTTCCCAACCGGCTGGGAAGAGGTTGAAAAAATTTTACAAAATAATCCCCTTCAGTCCCTCCCGTCTTCAAGTCTCCCGACCGCTAACGAAAAAATTCTTCTCTGCGGCGGTATCCCGAACGGATCAACGCAAAATCTGGCGGCAACAACCCGGCTCTTTCTTAACTTGCCCAAAGACGTTTATCCGGACAAAGAGCACAACCTCCAGTTCAAAACAATCAGAGGCAATGCCACGGCCGGCTGGATATCAAACGCCGGTCCTTACGGCGAAGCGTTTGAAACAACACCCGCTTGTTGGTCGTACTTTTATGAATTTGACGGCCAGGGCGAAGTGGACTTAAGAACGAAAGCCGCGGCAAAAAACGCGTCCGACTATTTTGTCCGCTTTATTGTTAACCAAACACCATAGGAAAAATTTGCCGCGGCCAAAACTCATCGCCAAATTTTTATAAGACCGAACTAAAAAGCGCCACTGTTGACGCTTTTTAGTCTTTAACCATCTCCTTTGTTTGATCAAACTAATAATTAGTACCAACTCTTTTTTGGTTTACCGACTCGCCGTTAGCGATCTACCTCAATTCCGCCGCTGGTTTTTTCGGCGTTTTTCTTTCCCAAAACAGAGTCCGGTTTGCGTATAATTGATCGCGGATTACAACTCGGCCGGAATGACGCATAAAATATTCCAATATCATAAACTCTTTAAAAGTCAGAATAAGTTCTTCACCGGCGCGAGTAACTTTTCTTGTCGCCGTATTTAAGACAATATCCCTGACTTTTAATTCGACCGGCAATATCTCTTTGGGCCGGCGAAGAAGAGCGCGAATTCAAGCCGTCAATTCGTCAAACAAAAACGGTTTGGTCAAGTAATCATCGGCGCCGCAATCAAGACCGCCAATTTTATCTTCAACCGCGTCTTTCGCTGTCAGCATCAAAACGGGAATGGTAATGTTGGCCTTGCGCCAGTTCCGACAGATTGTTATGTCGTCCTTCTCCGGCAGCATAATGTCCAAAATAACCAAGTCATAATTATCGCGGTTAAGTTCAATCTGCCGCTCGCCGGCCGCGCCGGCTAAAACGTAATCGGCGACGTAAGGCTCTTGTTCCAAGCCGCGTTTTATTCCCAAAGCCAGCTTTTTATTATCTTCGATAATTAAAATTTTCATAATTAAAAATTATATTAGAATATAATGAAATTTTTATGAAGTGATACAAGGGACACCCTTTAGCTCAACTTCTGTTAAACTTAGGAAATAATTTAAATTAAAATAATAGAAATAAGATGAACGACGAAATTAAACCAAACGAAACCTTGGTCGAAAAAACAATCAGAGGCAATGCCACGGCCGGCTGGATATCAAACGCCGGTCCTTACGGCGAAGCGTTTGAAACAACACCCGCTTGTTGGTCGTACTTTTATGA
>JAMDBA010000068.1 GCA_023484365.1 Patescibacteria group bacterium | reverse complement strand
TTGGTTCGCCTCCTGGGTATGTTGGCCACGAAGAGGGAGGCCAATTAACCGAAGCGGTCCGCCACCGTCCTTACAGCCTGATTCTTTTTGATGAAATCGAAAAAGCCCACTCTGAAGTTTTTAATATTCTGCTTCAGGTTTTAGATGATGGGCGACTGACTGATAGTAAAGGCAAAGTTGTAAATTTCAGGAACAGCATCATTATAATGACTTCTAATGTTGGCAGCCAATACTTAAAAGCAATGTCTTCTCTTGGTTTTAGCGTTGGCAAAGAAGGTGTTATTAAAAAACAAGAGGAGGACTATCGCGAAAAAATAACTTCAAGTTTAAAGAAAACTTTCCGTCCAGAATTTTTAAACAGAATAGATGATATAATTATATTTAATCCTTTGCGCCCTAAGGATATTGAAAAGATAGTTGACGTTCAAATTGCGGAGATTCAAAAACGCCTTGAATCTCGTAGGGTCCAAATAACAATAGATCAATCGGCTAAGAATTATTTTGCTACAAAAGGTTTTGATCCGGATTTCGGCGCCCGGCCGCTTAGGAGACTCATTCAAAAAACTTTGGTGGACAAACTGGCTGATAAAATTATCAGAGGCGAATTAAAAGATGGCGACAAAATTAAAATCGGCGCTAAAAACGATTCCTTGGTCTTTAGCCGCTAAGGCGGTTATAACAGGTTGTTCTTGGCTTTATCTTCCTTTCTGGATTTTTATCCTGGTGTCTTTTTATTTTTATTTCGTTCCGCTTTTTCGGCCGTTTAAGTTCGCCGCGATTTTTTTATCATTTTTAGTTTTGGCGTTTCTATTGCCGGCAAACTGGGTGACAGCCTTGGCTTTGGTTGTGGTATTTTTTTTGCTTTTAGGAATAAAAGACTTAGTTTTTATTGAGCGCCGAACGGCTTACGAGATTGCGGTTTTATTGATTTTTCTTTTAGCTTTTACCTCTTTCTTTTTGAATTATTCTTTTTTGGAAGTATCGGCCATAAATGGCATTGTCCTTATTTTGGTTTTTGGCTACTTTTTAATTAAAAATTTAATGAGTTATCTTCGGACGGGAACCGACGACAGAGTTGTTAATTTAGCGTCTTTTGTAATTTCGTTTATTATTTCGGAATCACTTGTGGTTTTACTGGTGATGCCTTTTGACTTTTATCCGCGGCTGGCTTTGGCGTTTTTGACGCTTATTTTATTGCTTGACCTAAACATCAATTATTTTGAAAAAAAGTTGACCAACCGGAAGATTTTGATTGATTTTACTATATTTTTTATTTTGGCGGCAATCATTTTAGCGGCAATAAATTTAGGCGTTTAAATAATTTTAAAAAATGGAAAAAGCTGGTTTTAAAAAATTATTTTCCGGATCGTTGGGGTTTTATTTTATCGGAGTTGATTTAATCGGTTTTTTTGATTCTTTTTATCTTACGGTCAAGCATTATTTTAATTCGCCTTTAAACTGCTCTATTCTGGCTGGATGCGACAAAGTGGCGGCCAGTGCTTACGCCAAAATTTACGGCATCCCTATTCCGCTCTTGGGGGTTATTTTTTATTTGGCATTTTTTGTCTTGTTTTTCGCTTTTTCAATTTCGCCGGCAGAAGGCGGTTTCAAAAAGAAAAGAATGGCCGGGTTTATGGTATTTGCCGCTTTCTTAGGCGTAGTTTTTTCGGCTTGGCTTTTATTTTTACAAATTTTCGTCATCAAAGCGCTTTGCCTTTATTGCTTGGTTTCCGATGCCGCCGCGGCGGCCATATTCGCCTTGAGCTTGATTTTACTTTTCCGACACAAAGAAAAATAGTTTTTTGGCGGAAAAAAAGGAGAGCTTTCGCTCTCCTTGTGTATTTTTACTAATCTTGTTTTGGATAAATAATCGGCTCGCCGCATTTTCGGCAGCTAATGCCGTCTCCTGAAGTGACGGGTTCGTTGCAGATCGGGCAGGTTTTATCTGCGTTCGGCTTAGGGTTTTTATTTTCGCGATCACAGCACTCACAAAGGCAACGGTTTTCTTTTTCGCTAGGCCTGTAATTTCCGGAAAGGGAAAGCAGGACGTTTTCAAAACTCTTGCCTTCGGTTTGGATAACGTCCTCGGGATTGGCGAGGACAATCTTTTTGTGTTTCCGAATAGCCAGCATAAACGCTTCGCCTAAATCAAAAAGCGAACCGGTTGATTTCTTGAATCCGCCTTTCTTGAAATACCAGACGTGGATTTCGTCAGCGTTTTCCATAGCCATCATATTATCCGCGCAAATTCGGAAGCCGATGGGGTCGCCATCCTGCTTCGTGTCTCTTATCGGCCAATGGACTTTATATCCTTCTGATTCAAGTTTTTTGACGTAAGCCGCTATTCTGTTCATTTGCGGTTTGTCTTTGGCTGCGTTTCTTACAGGCGAAATCAGGAACGCGTTCTTGATTTTTATCTTTTTGCGGTGTTCACAATGACGACAGCCGCCATTCTTTGTTTTCAATTTTTTTGTTTCCGAATTGAAGGGGTCAAAACGATCGTCATACACAATACCCGACATACATAATCTAAAATACTTCCCAGCTTCCATTCTGAAAAATCCTCCCATTTTTTTCTCCTTTTTACTTTATTTTAAAATCCTAAAGATAATCTAAGAAATAAACAAAAACTTGTCAAGTTACTCTCCGTTGGCTAACTCTATATTCTTTCTTATTTAATAAGAATAAAAAACTCCCCGAAAAATTCGGGGAGCGTATTTTTTTATTCAACTTCAAGGAGAGGGAGTATCTCTTTTTCAAGCAGTTTCACCAAAAATCTTATCGGCGCGCCAGCCGAACCTTTTGCCAGATAATCGCCGGAAGAGGCCAGCATCGCGGGCGCCATATCAATATGAAGCCAGGGAACTTTTGCTTCTTTGACGAATTGATAAAGAAAGAGGGCGGCCGTTATGGTTCCGCATTTTGATTTGCCTATATTGCTAAGGTCGGCAAACCGGCCCTCCAACTCTTTTTCGTAATCTTTGCAAAGGGGCAGAGGCCACATAAGATCGCCGCTTTTCTCGCCTATTACTTTAGCGATGTCTTCAAGCTTTTTAGCATTGGTCAGATATACTGAATACTTGTCGCCGGCTACATACATTGCGGCGCCGGTAAGAGTGGCGATATCAACTATCAGTCGAGGATTGTAATTCTCTGTCGCATAAGTTAGGGCGTCGGCTAAAATTATCCGGCCCTCGGCATCGGTGTTTTCTACCTCTACTGTTTTGCCCGAAAGCATTTTAATAATGTCGTTAGGACGATAGCTTTTGTCGGAGGGCATATTTTCAACGGCGGGTATCAAGCCTACAATATTCTTTTTCAGCTTCAATTTCGCGGCGATGGCCAAGGCGGCTATAACCGCTGCGCCGCCGCTCATATCCATATTCATATCAAGCATATTGGTTTTAATATCCATTCCGCCGCTGTCATAGGTTACGCCTTTGCCGATCAAAATAATCGGCTGTTCTTTTTTGTCGGCGCCGTTATGCTCCAGAATAATAAAACGCGGAGTGTTTACTGATCCCTTGCCAACGGCCATAACGCCGCCAAATTTAGCGAGGTCTGTTTTAGCAACGAATTTAAGCCCAACTTTTTCCGCTGCCGATTTTGCTTCAATAGCCAATCTTTCGGGTGTTAAAACACTTCCCGGTTCATCGGCTAAGGATCGGGCGTAGTTTATCCATCGGCCGATCATCCTGCCCTTGGAATAGCCGGACAAAAAATCAAGGTTAAGAGCGGATTCGCCAAAAAATGTTATTTTTTTCACCCCGAATTTTTTCTGGGTTTTATATCTGTCAAATTCAAAATTAGCCATCTCAAAATTAACAGCTATTATTTCAGCCAGTCTGTTTAAACCGATGTCTAAAGGCAGCATGATTTTGGAAAAATCTTCCGCGCAAATAACAATTTCTTCCTA